>DATDOJ010000211.1:0-3376 GCA_035293345.1 Bacteroidia bacterium | reverse complement strand
AAAAAAATAACTCACTTGCCGGGCAGAAAGGAGTGGAATCCGTCATCACTTCCATTTTCCAATCTGTCACCACGCGCACAGCGGGTTTCAATACCGTTGACATCGGAACATTGAGCAGCACCATTCTCCTCATTATGATATTCCTGATGTTCATCGGGGCATCGAGCGGTTCAACGGGTGGTGGAATCAAGACATCCACTTTTGCACTGATATTTCTTTCTGCATGGAGCACTATCCGCGGAAAGCAGCAGCTCGAAATGTTCCGCCACACCATTTCATTCGACTTGCTGAACAAAGCATTGACAATTTTTCTTTTCGCGTCAACGTTTTGCCTGCTCGGTACAATTGCGCTTTCAGTTACTGACCCTGAAATTAATATACTCTCGCTCGTATTCGAAGAGGTCTCGGCATTCGCTACGGTGGGTTTGTCAACAGGCATCACCGCTGATTTGTCTGTTGTGGGAAAATTTATTCTCATCATCACCATGTTCATCGGAAGAACCGGACCGCTCACGCTTGCTTACTCGCTGAGCCGCAGAGCTGCGTCAAACAACTACACATTCCCCTCAGCGCATTTTATGGTGGGTTGAAGTTACTATTCTCATTCTTGACGTTAATCGAACAAGTTAAATGTTATATGTTATTAGTTATGCGGGTAAGATAATTTGTACGCTCGAGATCGTATGACGTATAACCTATAACGTTTAACAATTCCAATGAAAGACGTGCTGCCGTATCCCGCTGTTGAACTCGATAAGAAACAGCAAGTGAGTGAAATGTTCAACCGCATCGCGCTCACCTATGATTTCCTGAATCATTTTCTTTCTGCCGGTATTGACAGGCATTGGCGAAAACATGCGGTGAAAATTCTTTCTGCATCTCAACCCAAAACCATTCTTGATGTCGCCAGTGGCACGGCTGATTTTGCACTCGCAGCAGTGAAACTCAGTCCGCAAAAAATTACGGGCATCGATTTATCGGAAAAGATGCTTGCCATCGGGAGAAAAAAAATTCTGAAGCAGAATCTTCAGAATGTCATAGAACTTATTGAAGGCGACTGTGAAGCCCTTCCATTCGCTGACAATAAATTCGATGCCGTTACCGTTGGATTCGGAGTACGAAATTTTATGAACCCTCTGAAAGGTCTTACAGAAATGAACCGCGTGTTGAAACCGGGCGGCAAACTGGTGGTACTTGAATTCTCCAAACCGGAAAACTTTCTTGTGTCCAAACTTTTCAACTTTTATTTCAAAAAGTTTTGTCCGTTCATCGGAGGCATTATTGCCAAAGACAGAAGTGCTTACAAATATTTGCAGTTTTCTGTGGAGAAATTTCCTGACGGGAAAAATTTTCTTACCCTGATGGAAACAGCAGGATTCATTGATACGTTTCAGAAGAAACTTACTTTTGGCATTGCATCCATCTATAGCGGAACAAAATAAAACCGGCTTGCGCTGAAATGAAAATCGAAAAGAAAATATTTTTTATCCGGGCAATTGCTTTGTGCGCTGCATTATTTTTTTGCGCTGATGCAGGAGCGCAGGTAAGAAGAGTTCAGAATATTCCGAAGTATGACAAGCAGCGGATGCACTTCGGCTTTTCGCTTGGCTTTACTTCACCTGATTTCCGTATTACGCTCGCTCCGGATTTTAAAAATATGGATTCAGTGAACAATGTGACTTCCGAACCGCAGCTTGGTTTCCTGCTGGGAATTATTTCAAACCTGCGCATTGCGGAACATTTCGACCTGCGCTTTGTCCCCATTCTCACTTTCGCGCAAAGGAATCTTATTTATTCTTCCGCCAACAGCGGGAATATTTATTACGCGCCAACAACAAAAAAAGTGGAATCAACTTTCATCGAGTTTCCTCTGTTTGTCAAATTCAAGTCAGTGCGAATAAATAATTACAGGTTTTATGTACTGGGCGGAGCAAAATATTCTATGGATCTCGTTTCACAGGCAAAAGTGCAACAGAGCAGCAAGGAACCGGTGCGTCTCAAACCGGTTGACTACGGTTATGAAATCGGATGCGGTTTCGATTTCTATCTTCCCTACTTCAAATTCGCCATGGAGATTAAGATGTACCAGGGTGTAAATAATCTTTTGGTGAAAGACCAGTATATTTATTCCCGTGTACTCGATAAACTCAACTCGCAGATTTTTTATATCTCTTTTTTGTTTGAGTGAGAAAAAACAGAACGCGGATGACACTGCAAACAATGAGGCGCATGGATTTTTTAATCTGTCATAATCCGCTCTTTCCTCGTCATCAGCGTTCAACATGATTAAAGGTATCGAGCTGTTAATGTCCCCGCAGGATGCTGAGCGAGCGGAGGTGCGTAAGACAGTTGCAGCAGATTCACTTGGCATTGACGCTTCGCGAATTACTTCTGTTCTGGTGAAGCGCAGGTCAATTGACGCGCGGCAAAAACATGTGAAGATTCGATTGGCGGTTGATGTTTATGTGGATGAGTTGCCGGAGAAAGAATTCATTTTCGAAAATACTTTCTCTTATCCGGATGTTTCAGAAAAACCACCGGCAATTATTGTCGGCTGCGGACCGGCAGGAATGTTTGCCGCGTTGCGGCTGATTGAACTCGGAATTAAGCCGGTGATTGTCGAAAGAGGAAAAGATGTTCGCAGCAGGCGAAGGGATTTGGCTGCCATAAACAAAGAGAGAATAATTAATCCTGATTCCAATTATTGTTTCGGTGAAGGAGGAGCAGGAACTTATTCTGACGGAAAACTTTACACACGTTCAACAAAGAGAGGAAATGTAAAACGAATTCTCGAAAGGTTTGTCGAACACGGAGCAAGCCATGATATTCTGATTGATGCTCACCCGCACATCGGCACAAACAAACTCCCGCAGATTGTTACCGCCATGCGGAATAAAATTCTTGAGTGCGGAGGTGAAATTCATTTCAACACAAGAGTCACAGGAATAATTTCAGCAGAAGGAAAAATAAAAGGAGTACAGTGCACAGATATTGAAAAAGGAAATCAGAGAGAATTTTTTTCCAATGCAGTCATTCTCGCCACGGGACATTCGGCACGGGACATTTTCAATCTTCTGTCTGAAAATAATTTTCAAATCTTCGCCAAACCGTTTGCACTTGGAATCCGCATCGAGCATCCGCAATCATTCATTGATGAAATTCAATATCATTCGGCAAAGCGAAGTCCGTTTCTGCCTCCGGCTTCTTATAATCTTTCCTGCAACATTGCGCAACGCGGAGTTTATTCTTTCTGCATGTGCCCGGGCGGAATTATTGCTCCGGCTGCCACCGCTCCCGGAGAAGTGGTTGTAAACGGCTGGTCGCCATCACGAAGAAATAATCCGTATGCAAATTCGGGTATTGTAGTTTCCGTTGA
>DATDOJ010000210.1:0-2768 GCA_035293345.1 Bacteroidia bacterium | reverse complement strand
CACACTCCTGCAGGAGATATATGTACATATCATCTGAATGTTCTTTCTAATAATCGGGTGCAGATGTTTTCATTTCTCATTGATGGATATGGAAGTGTACTAAGTCGTAACAACCATAATACTCTCAACAACGAAGAACGGATTAGCGCACAGCGGGAAGTAAATGCCTGGCTTACTTATTTTGAATAACATGTAATGGTTGAACAGTATTACAATATTTTAGGAGTCACTCATACTGCAACATTAGCCGAAATAAAAAAAGCATTCCGTACGCGTGCTAAAGAACTTCATCCTGACTTAAATAAAAATTCCGGTTCGCATCAGCAATTTATTCTTTTGAATGAAGCATACGAATATTTAATCAACCTGAAAACCGGGAAGGTCTTTGAAAATAATTCCACAACCACCAAGCGGTACAAAACATACGAGCGTTGGCAGGACAATGAAGCCGCACGTGCAAGGCACCGCGCTGAATACTATGCCAACAGAAAATATCAGGACTTCACTGAGTCGGAGCACTACAAAAAAATCACTGAAGTTCATGCAATTGTCTGGCGTGTCAGTTTGTTTCTTTTAATCGCTGTGCTTGTCATGCTTCCCATTGTGCTGACGCTGTCAAAGGGCTCCACCAGGTTTTGGGCAACTCTTATTTTAACTTTCATCGCGCTGCTGTTTACCGTGGATGTGCTCAGAAAGCAGAGAACATTGTAGTAATATCAGCTTAAAGATTTTTTAAATCTTCCCCCTCTCCCCCAACTCAATCACTTCAAGATTCTGAATTTTCTTTCCATCAATTTCAAAACGGATGGCTGTCCTGATTTTATGCATACCGTACATTCCTGCTGCGCCAGGGTTGATGTGAAGCAAATTAAATTTTTCATCGCGAATCACTTTCAGGATGTGCGAATGCCCGCAGATAAATAATCCGGGCTTGTGTACTGTAAGTTTTTCTTTGATGCCGGGAAAATAATTTCCGGGATAGCCGCCAATGTGAATTAGAAAAACTTTTACCTGCTCACAAAGAAAAATATTTTCTTCCGGAAACGCAGCGCGGATTTTTGTGCCGTCAACATTTCCATAAACAGTTCGAAGCGGTTTGAATTTTTCCAGGACATCGCTTACAGCAATATCTCCGATATCGCCTGCATGCCACACTTCATCGCAGGAAGAAAACAGTTCGAAAAATCTTTCGTCTAAAAAACCGTGTGTGTCAGAAAGGAGACCGATTTTTTTCAAAATAGTTTCCTAGATTACTTCAAACGTATTCTCCCTTACCCAGCCGATGCTGCCGTTGGCGATGCGGATTTTTTTCCAGTCATTCAGTTCATCGAGCAAATCTACTTTTGTTCCTTCGTGGAGAATGAACAGGTCTGTTCCTTTTTCGTCAGGAGAACTTTTCACGTAAACACTTGCTGAAATAATTATTGCTCTTTCCGTTCCGTAAATCAAATGGCGTTGATGCAAAGCGAGATTGTAAGAAGAAACAACAAGCAGAAACGAAACAACTCCGAAATAGAAACTTGTTTTGCGTATTGCGATAGATGGAATAAGAAAGTAACAGAGAATAAAAATTATAATCAATACGAAAAGAATAACGATGGTTACCGCCCAGTCGCTGAGGGAAAAAAGATAGGATGCGACATCAATCCAGCGCAGATAAAATATTCTCGGCAGCGGATCAATTTTATCTGTAGTGTGCAGGTTGGCAACATGTAAATTAAATTCGATGTCTTCATCAGCAGGAGATATTTTTTTAGCGCGCTCGTAACTGAGAATCGCTTTCGGGAAATCTCCAAGACGGTAATAGGCATTGCCAAGATTGAACCACACTTCGGGAGAAGTTGAGTCATATCGCAAAACCTCAAAGTAACCCTTAACCGCTCCCTCAAAATCCTGTTTTTGAAAAAGTGTGTTCGCCTTAGTGAATTTTGAATCCGCAGATTCCTTGGCAATTAATTCCATCGAAGAACAAAACAGAAGTATAAGTGCAAGTAGTGCATTTTTTATTTTGCTCATTGCTAATTGCCAACTGCTAACTTGTTTATTGTCCGCCATCATCTTTAATGAAGTTATTGAACCGCTTTATCCATTGCCGTAATCACTTTAATTCCTTTCTCGTAAATGTCATCAAGCTGATGTGCATCATCAGCCGGAGCGAAGCGGGCATACTCACATGCATCCACCGTTTCACCGAACGACTGAATAATTTCCTCGTTTACATTTCTTGCAGTAAGTTCCTCACGGATTTTTTCTCTCGTCAAATCGGCAACCTGCACTGCTAATTTATCGGAAGCAAATCCCCAAAGCGCACGAAACATCTCATCGAGGAATTTTTGTTTGTCGCTTGCATTGAGAAATTTCCTGGCTGTTTTCAACCGCCTTCGTGCAACACTGTCTGCCTTGCGCCTGCGCATGAGCACAACATTACTCTGCCTTTGAATTTGTTTTCTCCGCGCTATCAAAATCAAAATCATTGCTGCAAACGGAAATGCCTGCAGCATAAAAAAAGCAGGTGACAGAAAATTGACCGCTTGCGAAGAAGTTGTGGTAAAGCTGTTTGTTTTTATATAGCGGATATCCTTACCAAGCATACGCACATCTTCTTTGGAGACACCGGTAACTGTCGCTGCTCCTGATTCAGTTCCTCTTTGCACTTTAATGCTTATATCAGGTGCCGGAATCTGCACATAGTTTTTTTTTCCGATGTCATAATAACAGAATGACTCAACCGGAATTTTATACTCACCGGTTTTGCGCGGGATGAGAAG
>DATDOJ010000209.1:0-3725 GCA_035293345.1 Bacteroidia bacterium | reverse complement strand
CCCCGCCAGCGCCTCGTTTTTATTCTCAGGGCGTTCAGGAATCTTCCCTTTCGCTCCATCGCTGGCATTCTCGAAATTGACATCAACACAGCCACAACCATGTTTTCCAAAACAAAATCCAAGCTCGAAATACTCCTGCACAAAAATTACCCGTTCCTGTTTTAACCCGGATTTTTCAGTTGAACTTTTTTTATTCCGTCACAGGCGCAACGATAAGAAATCCAATAGCCCGTGCTTCAGCGCGGGGTTACGAAAACCTTGCTGCAAGAGGGCTTTAGCCCCTAATTAATTCCTCATCCGCCTTCAAATAACATGAAGCCGAAATGAAGAATAAAAAAAGCAGTACGTAAATCGCCCCTCCCGGGGATTATACTATAAAGGGAATAATAAAAAGTATCAAAGCAACAGCAAAGCATCTAATCAAAATCACAAAATGTCTTCGGCAAACTTTAAAGTGTTTTTAATTATCAGCAAGGTGTCCGCTGTAAATCACAAGGTGTCATCAACTATCAGCAAAGTGTTTGCTATAAATACAAAGGTGTTTTCAATTATCAGCAAGGTGTCCGCTATAAATCACAAAGTGTTTTCAATGATTAGCAAGGTGTTCGCTATAAATCCAAAAGTGTCGTCAATGATTAGCAAAGTGGCTTCTGTAAATCTGAAGGTGTCTTTAATTATTTGCAAAGTGTTCGCTGTAAATCCCGAAGTGTCATTAATTATTGACTAAGTGTTTACAATAAATTCCAAAGTGTCTTCAACAAATTACAATCAGTTAACCCTAAACCATACCTGTCCCGCCAGATGCGGGAAACTATAAACCATCATCACTAATCTGCTAATCCCTTTCTCCCCTCTCCTTTGGAGAGGGGTTGGGGGTGAGGCGCTAAACTCAATCATCATGAAAGCAGAACAAGAAGCAATCTTCAACATGTTTCGCGACACCCATCAGGTAAGCACCAGCAGCCCGGCAAACATTGCCTTTGTCGGCTCAATACTCGAAATGCAAAACGGTTTCACCCGTCTCGGAACGTTCATCGGCACCATCTCCGGGCTTGCTTCACTGCAGGCGCAGGTGCTCTCCGGCATTGGCGTTGATAAAAACCAGCTCAAAGATATTATGGCGAAAAATGCTTTTAATTATTCCGGTCCCGGACGCGCATGGGCGGCTTCCAACAATGACGATACTACGTATGATGCGCTCAACATTTCCATCACCAAAATAAAGCAGGCACGTGACGACCAGGCAGGTCCCGTTGCACAGAATATGTATGACCTCCTCAATGCAAACGCTGCTGTGCTTACCCCCTTTGGATTAACCATTGCGCAAATCAGCGAACTCCTCGGAAATATTAACGGCTATACCGCATCAGTTCCTCTCCCCGCTTCAGCCATCAATCTGCGTCAAACCTACACTCAGAATATCATAACTCAGATTCGCGATGGTTCGGGATTTTTGGAGCGTCAGCTCGACAACATTGTCCGTGGTCAAATAAATAACAACCCCGACTTTGTTACAACCTATTTCAACAACCGCGAAATCATTGACCCGCCCCGTCAGTCCACAACATTCAATATATTAGTGCTGGATGATGCCACAGGTAACCCCATCGGCAACGCAAAAGCCGAAGCCCTCACCTTTGCCAAGTTCGCTTTCACCGATGCAGACGGCAAGTGTGCGCTCAAACAATTCAAGAAAGGATTTTACAGCATCCTCGTCACCGCCACCGATTTCAATCCCTCGCAGCAGGACAACATCTTCATCGGTCTGGGCGAAACCAAAGACCTCATCTTCCGCCTCACCGGCTTGTAAAAGCGTTTCGTATTTCTCAAAAGGTGGTAAAAAAAATAGTTTATAGAGCCCCTCTTTAATAATTCTCTTAGCGTCTTAGCGGTGAAAAAAATTCAAAAGAGCAATTGAAATCCGTATGGGTAATGTAGTGCGAGGTGTATTACCTCACCCTCCAATCAACCCTGCAATAAAATATGCAGCCGCAGCGGCAATCACTCCGATGGCAGTCACTTTCAATGCTCCCATGGCAGGCGGCTGCCCGGTGGCTTTGCTTTTGTAATAACCGAAAACCAAAAGACACGCTACGGTCATCAGCGAAGAATAAATTAATCCATCATGTGGGGTGGCAGTAAACATATATGCCGACAGCGGAACAATTCCTCCCACAATATACGCCACACCAATATTGCGCGCGCTTTGTCGTGCGCGGTTGATGTCCGGTTTGTCGAGACCGAGTTCGAACTTCATCATGAAGTCAACCCACTTGTCATCGTCTTTGGCAAGTTCATCCACAATTTCGTTCTGCGATTTTTCACTTAATCCATACTCGGCAAAAATATCGCGCACTTCTCTTTTCTCCGTTTCATAGAACTCTTTTATTTCGCGGTACTCTCTTGCAAGTTCGGAGTTGTAGTGGTCAACTTCGGTTTTTCCGGCAAGGTATCCGCCCAATCCCATAGCGATGGAGCCGGCAATAATTTCGGCAAGCCCGGCAGTGATGATGATTCCGTTTCCGATGTCACTGACTCCGCTGAGTCCGGCAGCGAGAGCGAAGGGAACCGTCAGCCCGTCAGCCATGCCGATGACTATGTCGCGGACAGTTTCCGATTGTCCGAAATGTTTTTCAATGTGTTCGTGGTGTAAATGAGTGTCCATTATCAAAGGAGATAAAATAATAAAGTTACTTAATGAATTTTATGCTGTCAATTTTTCTGCTTCCACATTCAAATCCGCTTTTTCGAAATCATTGATGCCGGCAATGTTCAGTTCGGGCGAGCCGTCACTTCCTGTACCGATTACCGTGATGAACTTCGCACCGAAAACAACTTCATCATATTTGTAAGATGCGCGTGAATGCACAACATCCGCAAATGTATCATCAAATGCTTTGAAGAAAATGAGAAACTCTGCATTTGATTTTTCGAGGTCGCTGTAGGTTAAACCACTCAGCGGGCTTTTTTCGTCAATGGGATGCACAACCGTCCAGCTCATCGAAAGCATGGTGATTTTATTTCGTTCCAGTTCCAACGGAAAAAATTTTCGTGTATCCGTTCCGTTTTCTTTCACGACCATCGTGAGTATAACCGTCACATCAACTTCGAGCAATTGGCTGTGGCTTTTGCTTGCGAAACGAAACATCCACCCGTTGATTCCCTGGTAAGGCGCAACGATAGCATTAGTACTGAAGACAAGGCGCGCGCGCGGGCGCGAAAACTTTCCGTACAATAATCCGGTGGCAAGAGCGAAGCCAAGAAGTCCGAACATGGACTCAATGGCTGCAACCGTGCTGGCAAGATTTCCCATCGGGTTTATTCTGCCGTAGCCAAGCGTGGTTAAGGTCTGTGCAGAAAAGAAAAAGGCATCGGTGAATTTTTCAAACGGTGATTGTCCCATCACTCCGGCAAGATTCTCTATGCCGATGAGCATGTAGAGTGAAGCGAAAAAAAGATTCATTACAAAATAGCTTGCCACCACGAGCAGGTTGAATTTCGTCCACGACATCTTGATGAGCGAATGATAGAACTGGATGTTCTCGAAAAAGTTCAGTCCTTTCTTGCGCACGTTCGAACTTCCGTCAGGATGCATCAGGCGCTGGTTGCGCGCAACGACCTTGGTTCCGAAACCGAAATCGCGGAGTTCGTCTTCTGTTTTCTTGCGGTAAATCTTCATGGGTACGAATAACGAATGAGTGCGAATTTACGAATCCGCAAGAATG
>DATDOJ010000208.1:0-10134 GCA_035293345.1 Bacteroidia bacterium | reverse complement strand
TGGCGGGCTGATTTTGTATTCATACCGCACCGAACTTTCCATTTCTCTCGCAAAAAATAAAAGTGCGTCTTCGAGTGACCTCGCTGTACATGTCAGGTCTATTTCCAACGTCTCGACCGATGCGTCAAACAAAGAACGCCTCAACCGATGGAAGTCCGCCATGCGGATGTTTAACGAACGTCCTGTCTTCGGCTGGGGACCGGGAACCTATCAGTTCAAATATGCTCCTTACCAGTTACGCAGCGAGAAAACAGAAATCAGCACCAACTCCGGCAACCGCGGCAATGCACACAGCGAATACATCGGTCCGCTCGCTGAGTCAGGCGTGCTTGGCTCGCTTTCCTTTGTTGCCATCATGATTCTGGTAATCGCGAAAGGAATGAAAGTAGTTTATGAAAGCCGCACCAAAGAAATCCGCCTGCTTGCCAAAGGAATTCTCTTAGGGCTGCTGACATATTTTGTTCATGGCGCGCTCAATAATTTTCTCGACACCGATAAACTCTCTGTTCCTTTCTGGGGAATGGTTGCCATGCTCGTTGCGCTGGATGTTTATCATAACAAAGCGGAAGAAGAGTTCAAAGTTTAAAGTTCAAAGTTGCGTTGTAAATTGCTCACTGCTCACTGCCAATTGCCAATTACTTTTCAAGTTTACTCATCACAATTTCTTCTTGCAATGTAATCTCCAGGACCTTAAAAGGTGAAGTGTGCCCTTTCTGAATAACGATTTTACTCTTTGGGATTTTCAGAATCTCTGAGAGAAATTCAACGAGGCGCTCATTTGCTTTTCCGTCAGTGGCAGGAGCGTTGATGCTGACGAGCCACAAATTATTTCCTCTCGTAATACTCTCTTTTTTCTTTCCCGGTTTTACACGGATGAAAAGTTTCATTTCAGTTAATAGAAACTTTAACCGAATAATGTTTTTTCGATTTCAGCGTGACAGCATCGAGCAGGTAAATTCCTTTTGAATAATTCCTCACAGGAAATGAGTGACGTGATTTTCCGCTGTGAATTGAAATCGCCAGCAATAATTTTCCTGAAACATCAAGCAGTTTCAGTTCGCATCCTTCTGCCGAAATATTATTTCCGAAAAATACATTCATGGTTTTGTCAATGGAATTAAACGCAGCAGAGAGTTCTCGTGCGCTGCTTACGTTCGTTTCATTTATCCCCACCGCGCTGCAGCCGCCTGCATTGTCGAACATGATTTGCAATGAGTCAATCGGTTCGTTATTGCCGGGGTAAGTGTTCACGGTTAAATCGAAAAAAAAATTTCCGGGTGTATCTCCCGGGTTGGCAACGCGGAGAAAAGCAGAGTAGGAGGAGATGCCGTAACTCAGGCAGCGTGTATCCGCGCCAACAACTTTCGCTCCCTGCATTGCAGCCATCAGCTTGCAAGCCAAACTTCCGGGAGTATTCAGATACCTGCTTTGCATGCTGTCGAGAATCTGCTGACCGAGCAAAATATTTCCCTGAACGGAATAGCCCGGTCCTGTAATGTGGTTTTTATAATCATAACAATTAGAACCCGTGAAAGCGGCAGAGCGGGGAGAGCCGCCATTCAAATCAACCGCACCATACTGCCTTATCGTGGAATCGGATCCTGCATCATAAAATGTGACCGAATCAATAATCTGCTGTGGTGAATAGCCGGAGTTCATCAGCGTTCGTGCGTAGTTCTGGTTTGCAGCAAGCCACCACGACTGTGTGTGAATGACACCGACATTCGGATGAACATCGCTGATGATGATGGCGCTGGTTGATGAACTTGTTATGCAGGTTGCCCCCGCGCTTCCCACTTGTCCTGTGACAGAGTCAACAGCGCAAATTGAAAATGTGTCCTGGGCGCTGACGGATGCAGTGATGATAACGGATGATAGAAGTATGTAAATTTTTTTCATGGTTCTGTATTTAGAAATGTTTGTTCATTTTTATTCTTTAATAAATTTCATTGTTCGTATTCCGTCTTCAGTATAAATCTTCAGGAGATAAAATCCTTTTGATAAACCTGAAACATCAATAATACATTGAGGACGGAGGGCGGAAGACGGAGGACTGAGAAAAATGCGCTGACCAGGCATATCATAAATCTCCATGTTTTTAATTGTCAACTGCCCGTTGCTGACTGCCAACTGATTAAGAACCGGATTTGGATAAGCGATGATTTCTTTTTCAATTTTATTTTCTTCAGAAGATGTCACGCAGAGACAGAAATAATGAATAGCTCCCTGGAAAGTCAGGTCAGGAGTCAGTGTTCCGGCAAAGTCACCGATTCCAAATTGCCCTTTGCCTGTAATCAGTTTGAGGTAAGCATCCTGCGCCCCGATGCTTCCCTCAATTAAATTGCTGTGCGATTCTAACGTTCCGGTTCCTGAACTCATCACCAAATAAAATCCGTAACGCTGTCCCTGCGGAATGCACACAGTGAAATCAATGACAGCCGGCTGATGAGGGATGGGGCATGAGAGTGCATTGTCGGGAGTCACCGCAGAATCGGTGCCGAGATAAGTCCAGTTGGAAGCGACTCCTTCGAAACCGAAATAAGTTCCCTGACGGTAGTAAAGCGAAATATCTCGAGTGCCGGGATTCTGCACCAAGTAGGAAATACCGTTAACGGTTACATCGCTGACGGCTTCGAGGTCGAAATAAAATCCGTTGCGCGAAAATGTTCCGAGGCATGGCGAGTGCAGCGAATCACATTCCTGTGAATACGCCTGCGCTGAAATAATTAAAACGATTGAAAGTGTAAAAAGTGTTTTCATCTGTGGTGTGGTTTGAAAAAATTTTAAGTAAAGATAAATGGAAATTTAAAAACACCTTATCTTAGTCAACTCAAAATTTAAACCCATGAAAAAAATTCTACTCTTCCTGCTCATTTTTATTTTCTCAGGTGCACGGGCGCAATGGATTAATTCACTCACCGTTTCTCCTGCCAACCCGACAACAGACGATTTGATTTATGTCTTTGCCGATTGTGATTTCACAGCCGGCTCCTGCGACCAGCACACCCAGGGCTTTTCCATTGCAGGAAATAATATAGGCGCCTGGGCATTGCATTGCGTGGGCATGCTCACCGTGATTTGTCCTTACACGGACACGTTTGCGCTCGGCACATTGCCTGCAGGCATTTACACATTCACTTTTCAATTAGACCAGGGCAGTTTGCCTTCGCCCTGCACACCGGGCATTGTTCCGGGACCTTCGGCATCCTTCAGCTTCACCGTTACATTTCCCACTTCTGTTCAGCAGCATTCAGTGGACGGAATGTTTTCTTTCTTTCCCAATCCTGCGGAAGAAAAAATCACCATCATAAATAAAACTCATGAACAAATGCCTCTGAAGATTTTTGATGTTGCAGGAAAAATAATTATGGAAAAAATTCTTTCTGCCGGAAGTGATGAATTGTATGTGCGTGATTTAAAACCGGGAATTTATTTTCTCGAATGCGGCAATTCCCGTTTCAAATTTATCAGGCAGTAAATTCTCTCAGCGTTTACTTTTCTTCTTTCGCTTTTTCTTCTCCGATTTCTGCTCCGCAATAATTTCTTTTCGCACCTTCCAGTAGTCGCGCCCGTAGTCAACGAGGATTTCTTCGAAGCGCGCGATGGGGCGGGTGGAATAAATGAAGCAGCGTTTGCCTTCTGTGAGATACTCGGCATTGTTCAGGTGCGCTTTGCTGCGCGAGAAACCATCGGCATCGTTGGCAAAGTGAGCGAGAGTTTTTTTTCCGTGCAGCGGGTTGATGACTATTTTAGCCGTGATGTAAAAAAAATATGGATTATCTCCCGGCTCCTCCAGCGATAGCTTCCACGTGCGGATGCGTCCTTTATATTCTGTGATGCACCTGCCTGCAGGAATTGCTTTGCGTGTGAACAATCCTTTGCCCGCTCCGCGCAGACACGACTTTTTCACATAAAGATATTTTTCGAACCATGCCATAGAATTTTTTTGTTGATTGGAATCAGAAAGTGATATTTTCAAAAAGTAAAAGTATCACGCAAAGTCGCAAGGTGCGCTAAATGATAAGCCCGCAAGGTCCGTCAGCTGACGGACCTTAAATGATTTATTAAACTCTGCGAACTTCCACCTTTGCGTTCCTTGCGACTTTGCGAGAAACAACCTTGCATAACTTGATTTAGTATTTGTATAAGCGATAATTTATAAAGTGTTCATTTAATTCTTTCCACAAACCAACCGCTCTCGTCAAGGGCATTGGAAAAAAGCAGGTTCCATTTGAGCCGCGCTGCCACTTTTTTTACGATGACGTTTGGCGTGGTATGTTTCCAGGTCCAATCGGTTCTCGCTATAAAAAGAATTTCTCCGGGCAGCAGTTGCATGATGAGCGCGCGGATGGGATGACCGCGTCCCCCGCGAAACATTAGAATAGGAGCAGCCCCTTTGGCTTCCATTTCTGCCCGTGTGACTTTTTTCGATTGCATGGCGATGGGTTTAGGTGTAAAATTGGTAATTTGCAAATATACTCCGCTGACATTTTTTATCTTTCAGCTAACGAATTTAGATGCAAATATAACGATTTTTATTAATAAGTTGACGTTAAACATAATAAAGTTAACGGGTATGATAATAAAGTTGACGGTTCTAATCGCTAAGCAGTTGTTTTTTGTTTAAAAGCTAACGCTGTTAATCATTTAGTTGACGGATATAATTACTTAGCTGACGCTTTATGTTACTTAGCTGACGCTCCAGAGACGGAAAAGGATTAACTGAGTAAAATAAAATATTAGCTTAGTAAATTAAAATATCAGCAGTTGGCTTTAAGACATTTGCCTTGCAAACGGAAGGGAGCACAAAAAGGAATAGCAAAGCGCCTGTGCGCCCCGAAAGCTAAACCTGCTGCTGTCCCGAAAGCAACAGGAGCATAACATTGGGCAAAGTCGGGATGCGAATGAAGACAAAGCAATGCTTCGGCTTCGCCCGGCATCATGTCAATAATACGGTTGAAACATCCTTTAGAAATGACAGCTCCGGATTGCCAATCCAGCGCAGCGGGAGTTCGGCTCGATAAAAACAAAATGGTTTAGCGCGATTTTCTTTTTGGTAGTTTTGGAACGAGGAAAAAAGAAAGACAAATAATTCCATGAAGAAAATTTTCTTTTGCGCTTTAGTTTTCATTGCGATAAAATCGTTTGCGCAAGACCCGCAGTTTGCTCATTCCTATTCTTCATCACTTAACATGAACCCAGCGCTGGCAGGCGCTTATAAATATCCCGAACTAAGCATGTTGTACAGGAGACAGTTGCCAGCCCTTTATGCAAATTATTCATACACTATATTTTCCTATAACGAGTATATGAACATACTCAAATCAGGAATAGGGGCATATTATTTAAATGAGATTATAAGTAATGGTCTTTATAATACAAATTCTTTTCACCTTGATTTTTCTCCTTCAATTTTAATCGGAGATAGTATCGTGCTTAAGCCGGCTGTTGAAATAGCTTATTACCACAAGAAGATTGATTGGGCTATGGTTCGCTTTCCGTTTCCAATCATAATTAAACCAAAAACAGAGAGAGAGTTTTTTGATTTATCAGCCGGGCTACTTCTTTATCAAAAATATTTTGACGTAGGTTTTGCCGTGCATCATATTACAGAACCGAATGAGTCGTTCGATTATTATAATGAATCACCATTTCCACGAAGAATCGCAGCTCATGTTGCGGCAAACATTCCCTTAGATGAAAAGGGAAACTTTTTCCTGTCTCCGAATATAGAGTTTATCATGCAAGGGGATTCTCGGAAACTGAAACTGAATACAGCAGCAAAATGGAAAATGATATTGCTTGAAGTTGGATTTCAGGATAAAGATGAATATTATTTTATGGCGGGATTTGAGGACAAGCGATTCAGGATTTCTTTTGCTTATGACATCACGGGTTCAGAAATCAGAAACGCTGCTGCCGGCTCGCATGAGTTTTTTGTTGCTTATTTTATTGTGAATGAAAAAATGAAAAACAAAAAGCCGTCTTTAAACAGGGTAGCATTCTGACATTCATCTTCACTTACTATTATTTTTTATCTTTGAAAAAAATTAGATATGGGAATTGTTCAATCGAAAATAAAATTATCAAATGCAAAGGACATTGGCTTAAAACCGGTGGAAGTGAATTGCATTGTTGATACCGGAGCAACCTATGTCTGCATTCCTGAATCCATTGCCTTTCAGCTAAAGCTGGAGGAATTACAAAAGCGGGATGTGAAACTTGCCAATGGTCATGTTACCGAAGTTCCTTACGTAGGTCCTGTGAAAGTGGAATTTGAAAACCGAATTTGTTTTGTGGGAGCAATGGTGATGGGCGATACGGTTTTACTTGGAGCAATTCCAATGGAAGACATGGACCTGGTGGTTAACCCGAAACTTCAACAGCTTACTGTTCATCCCGACCGTCCGAATATTCCTGGCGGTCTTGCGCTATAAATTTATATTATCATCATAACAACCTCAAACCTCAAACCTCAAACCACCATGAGCGAACTATTAATGGAAACCACCGACTACATCAAGACCAACGAAAAACGTTTTCTCGATGAACTCTTCGAACTGCTGCGCATTCCTTCGGTGAGTGCCGACAGCAAATATGCAGGCGATGTGAAACGCGCTGCCGAATTTGTTGCCGCCAAGCTGAAAGCAGCGGGAGCGGATATAGTAGAAATCTGTCCCACCAAAGGACATCCCATTGTTTACGGAGAAAAAATTATTGATGCAGCATTGCCTACTATCGTTGTGTATGGACACTACGATGTTCAGCCGGCAGACCCGGTGAACCTGTGGACATCTCCGCCTTTTGAACCGGTGATTAAGGATGGAAAAATTTATGCGCGCGGCTCCTGCGATGACAAAGGACAGGTGTACATGCACATCAAAGCATTCGAAATGATGATGCAGACCAACACGCTTCCGTGCAATGTTCGGTTCATGATTGAAGGCGAAGAAGAAGTGGGCTCGGCAAATCTTGGCGAATGGGTTCACGCGAACAAAGCGCGTCTCAAAGGCGACATCATTCTGATTTCCGATACATCCATGGTTGCCAATGATGTTCCCTCTATAGAAGCAGGGCTTCGCGGACTCAGTTACATGGAAGTGGAAGTGGTTGGTCCGAACCGCGATTTACATTCCGGTGTTTTCGGTGGCGCTGTTGCAAACCCGATTCAGGTTTTGTGCAGCATGATTGAATCCATGAAAGACAAGAACGGACACATCACCATTCCCGGTTTTTATGATGATGTAATTGAACTGACCAAAGAAGAAAGAGCGGAATTGAATCTTACTCCGTTTAATCTTGATGACTATAAAAAGGACTTGGGAGTGGAAGATTTGTCAGGCGAAACAGGATATACAACACTTGAGCGCACGGGCATTCGCCCCACGCTGGAGTTGAACGGAATCTGGGGCGGATATACAGGAGAAGGTTCGAAGACAGTTCTTCCTTCCAAAGCATCGGCAAAAATTTCCATGCGCCTTGTGCCCAATCAGAACTCGGAGAAAATCTCCAACCTGTTTGCTGAACACTTCAAAAAGATTGCACCTGGGACAGTGAAAGTGAAAGTGACTGCTCATCATGGCGGAGAGCCGGTGGTTACACCAACGGATTCACCGGCATTCAAAGCAGCGAGCCGCGCGATTGAAAAAACCTTCGGCAAGAAACCGATTCCCACACGCGGAGGAGGAAGCATTCCCATTGTTGCATTATTCGAGAAAGAACTCGGGCTGAAATCAGTGCTGATGGGTTTCGGTCTTGACTCAGATAACATTCACAGTCCCGATGAGCATTTCGGTGTGTTTAACTTTTTGAAAGGCATTGAAACGATTCCGTTGTTCTTTAAATATTTTGCGGAAGGAAAATGAAACGAATGATGAATGATGAGAGATGAATTATGAACCATGAAAATTTTATTTTTTAATTCATCATTTATATCTCATAACTCATCATTGAATGTCTAAATGAGAAAACCGGAAATTAGTTTAAGGTTTTTTCCTTCAGCACTTCTGCTTTTGGCAGGAGCGATGATTTTCTTCTCCTCCTGCAAGAAGTACGAAGAAGAAACTTTTCTGAATAATTATTCTCCTCCCGATTACACTGTTGACAGCGTTGCATTCAAACTGACGATTGAAAATTATGTAATCAAGTCATACATCAGCGCGCTGGGCAGGGAACCGGACAGCGCGGAAAAAAGTTTTGGTTTTAACCTGCTGTTCGACAGCAATCTTTCCATGAACAGCCGCTACCAGTTTCTTGATTCCGTTTTTTCAAATCCCGAATTCATAGACAAGTTTTACGAGCGGGCGCGCATTGATTTGCTGCAGGGACTCGATACATCGGAGATAACTTTTCAGATTTACATTATAGAAGTGATTCTAATTCCAAGCATCACCAACACGGCAGACAGCATCTTCATTGATTTTTACCAGGCCGAGGCAGACCGGCTCAAGGAGATGAAAGAGATTCCTGATTCGCTTCATGCCGGAGTCATCGACTTCAAAGAGGCACACCGAAGATGCGTGAACAATATTTTTTATGACCAGCTCAACATGGGCTCTTTCAATTTTGTGGTTTCCATGTTCCAGCATTTCCTCGACCGCTATCCGACAACAAACGAGCAGCTTGCGGGAGTGAATATGGTGAATGGCAATTCGGCTGTTTTGTTCCTAGTGGCAGGGCAGTCGAAGAATGATTTTCTGAATATCTTTTTTTCCTCAGACGACTATTACGAGGGACAGGTACTCGCTCTTTACAGGCAATATCTTTTCCGCACTCCCACGACAATTGAAATGAGCAACGGAACATTGTTGTATATCACAACACAAGATTTTATTGAACTGCAGAAATCCATTTTATCGAAGAATGAATTTATCGGGATATGAAAATGTTATACGTTATACGTTATTAGTTATACGACACCCTGTTATGAAAAAAATAGTTGCACTTGTACTTCTTCTCGGAGCGATGTCATGCACCAAGGAAACCACATATCTCTACCAGGTAAATGATATAAATGTTTCGCAATCGGGAAACAACAAAACCACGGCAAAGACGACTATTGAATTTATTTCCATTGCTTACGCTGATTTGTTCAGCACCACAATTTCAAACGGGAAGCTGGTGGAACTCAACACAGCTTATTCATCGTTCGGAGACAAGAAACTTATTGAAGACAGAATCATCCGCCAGTTTCTTGCCGATACGTTACTTACTCTTCCTACCACTGTTGATATGAGAAATGACATTCCTTTATTCGTCACCAAATCCTACAATAAATTTTTTAACCGCAACCCGAATGATTTTGAAAAAAATTATCTTAAGAATCTTATTCAGAATGACACGACCATAACACCGGCAATGCTTTATTATTCTTTCATGACTTCCAATGAGTACAGATATTATTGATGTATAACTTATAACTTATTTCAATGAAGAGAAGAGATTTTGTTAAGAAAGTGGGAGCAGCAACTGCAGGCGCGTTTGCCATTCCATACATTCTTCCTTCAGGAAGATTGTTTGCCGCCACCGGAATGCGCAGGGCGAACCATGTTGTGTTTTGTTTATTCGCGGGAGGCGTGAGAAATCTTGAATCAGTTCAGAAAGCAGAAGGCAATCTCATGCGCGCCATGCTCAACGGAACGGAAGCCATCACTGCTGACATTGCCGGTTCGATGACACCGCTTCCTAATTCACCTCTGCCATTACCTCTTCAGAATTACGGAACGCTGTTTAAAAATTTCAAGTACGGTTTCGGACCCACAGGACATTACAACGGTCACACATGTGCAGTCACAGGCGCATACACAACCACAGACCTGAGCATAAAAGATAATCCCACAAACCCGACTGTGTTTGAATATTACCGCAAGCATAACTCACCGCAACAAACTGCATTGAATGCCTGGTGGGTTTCCAATACACTCGGTCCGTATCCTGCATTGAACTTCAGTAAGTATCCCGGATATGGTGCTGCTTACGGAGCGAACTTTATTGCGCCAACATCACTAATCAGCACAGCGGGATACAATGCCATCGGAACTCCGCACACCTTCACAAGCCAGGAAGAAGCAGTGGTGAATAACATGCGTGGGTTCATGGATGGAAATTTCCAACTGAATTTTTCCGATGATTCCG
>DATDOJ010000207.1:0-2283 GCA_035293345.1 Bacteroidia bacterium | reverse complement strand
GAGGTTCAGAAACAATCGTTCACCTATACAGAGCCAAAGACAACTTTCTCTTCGTGGTTCAGGCAGAAGTCAAGACATCTCTCAACGGCAAAGCATTACAAAATCTCCCGCAAATTATTTTTAACTGCAGATGCGCTTTCTTCTTTTTTCTTTCTCACCGTTCTTATTTTCTGGCTTGCTGCCGGATATGACTGGAAAATTGCCGTTATATTTTTCGGTATCCGGTTTTTGTTTCAGCTCATTGTCAATCTCAAATCGGCAATCAAATTAGATGAAAAAGAACTCATCGTATTTTTCCCATTCATAGAAATAATACTATTGTTTGTTTATCCGTTTATATACCTGTCATCATCATTTCAAAAAAACATCACATGGAAATAAAAGACATCAAAGAAGCAAACCCGAACCTGTCGGAGAAAGCAGTGCACGACTACAAACTCGTGTGCTCTGCCGTGCAGGAAGGCGACCAGAAGGCGTATGCTGAACTGATGCAGCGCTATAAGGATTCCATTTATTTCATGCTGCTCAAGATGGTGAACAACCGCGATGATGCCGATGACCTGACAATTGAAGCATTCGGAAAAGCATTCAAGAACCTGCATCAATATACTCCTGACTACGCGTTCAGCACATGGCTCTTCAAAATTGCCACGAACAACTGTATTGATTTCATCCGCAGGAAAAGAAAGATGACTTTCTCCATAGACAAAGGATATGAAAATGATGAAGGGCAGGAAACCACCTTCGAACTTAAATCAATGACTCTCGACCCCGAGGAGAAAATGATAAAGAAGCAAAAGGCGATTCTGATGCGCGACATCGTTGAAAAACTCAAGCCGAGATACAGGCGTCTTGTAGAGCTGCGATATTTCCAGGAACGTTCGTACGAAGAAATCGCCACTGAACTTCAGCTTCCGCTGGGAACGGTTAAGGCGCAGTTATTCCGGGCGCGGGAATTTCTTTATCAGATTCTCAAAACATCGGAGAAACATATTTGAGAGAACAAATTGAACGCGGATAACGCTGGAAAAACAGATGAGTACAGATTGTTTCTCAGCTGGAATCAGCCCTTTCCGCGTCATCCGCGTTCCAATTTTAGTTTAATATTTTTTTTTAAGCATGACGGTACCAGGTGAACTTCAAGTCATTCTTAAATATTTTCCTTCTCTGACTCTTGAGCAGGAAAATCTTTTCTCTGAATTTTCTGTTCAGCTAAAATCCTGGAACAAAAAAATTAATCTCATATCACGAAAAGATACTGAGCATCTTGCGGAACGGCACATTCTTCATTCGCTGAGCATTGCCAAAATAATTTCATTCAAAAAAAACACAGCAGTGCTCGATGCAGGAACGGGTGGCGGGTTTCCCGGAGTTCCTCTTGCGATAATGTTTCCCGAATCGAAATTTATTCTTGTTGATTCCGTCAGAAAAAAAATAAATGCCGTTCAGCAAATCTGCGCTGCCATTGGATTGAAAAATGTTCAGACGATTAACAGTCGCGTTGAAGATACTGATGTGAAATGCGATTTTGTTGTAACACGAGCAGTGGCTCCATTACAGGAAGTTTACGGATGGACAAGAACCAAAATACAGAGGAAAAATTTCAACGATTTGCCGAATGGACTTTTATGTTTGAAAGGTGGTGATCTTGTTGATGAAATTAATTCATTGAAATTTAAAGCGCGGGTTTATGAATTGAAAGATTTTTTTGAAGAAGATTTTTTTGAGACAAAGAAGGTAGTTTATGTACCGCTTTAAAATCTTGGTTACTTTTGTCGCGATATAATTCACTATGGATCTCGACAAATACAATCACCTTACTTCTTCTTCAAATATCCCTTCAGCTTTCAAATCCATTTCCGAAAATATTTTTTCAGGCAAGCGGATAACTTTTGATGAAGGAGTAACTCTTTTCAGGGAAGCCGATTTAAGTTTGCTTGCCTTGCTTGCCAACCATGTTCGCGAACGCTTGAATGGAAATGCAACTTATTTCAACCGCAACTTTCATATCGAACCGACTAACTTGTGTGTGTTTGCATGCAAGTTCTGCTCTTACTCACGAACACTGAAACAGAAAGAAGAAGGTTGGGGTTTATCGGAAGAAGAAATTCTGGACCGTGTTCAACGCTATGATGGAAAACCGATTACAGAAGTTCACATTGTCGGAGGAGTTCATCCTCACATGGATTTATATTTCTTCTGCGATGTGCTTAGAAAAATAAAGCAGCATCGCCCTGAGTTGCACATTAAAGGATTCACTGCTGTTGAACTGGATTATATGTT
>DATDOJ010000206.1:0-17334 GCA_035293345.1 Bacteroidia bacterium | reverse complement strand
TTCACAAAATTTTTATTGTTCGTTTCCGTAACGGTGAGCTGAATTTTTCCGTCATCAATCAGAATATTTTCTCCTGCTTTCACGTCATGCGGAAAGCGGTCGTAGTTGATGTGAATTTTTTCCCTGCTGCCAGGGCAGTCATCTGTGGTCAGGATAATTTGCTCTCCGATTTCCAATTCCAAAGCACCGTTTTCAATTTCTCCGATTCTGATTTTCGGTCCCTG
Source organism: Bacteroidia bacterium (assembly GCA_035293345.1). GTDB lineage: Bacteria > Bacteroidota > Bacteroidia > AKYH767-A > 2013-40CM-41-45 > 2013-40CM-41-45. Next base: position 17,110 of record DATDOJ010000206.1, on the reverse strand, counting down.
CAAATCAACAAGCACAGCGCAGTTTTGATTGTGTTTTACATTCAGCTTTCTGATATCGGTAATCACCTGGCTGAATTGCTCATACGTTCCGTGTGAGGAGTTCAGGCGGAAAACATCCACGCCTGCAATCATCAGCTCTTCCAGAACTTTTTCTGAAGAAGATGCCGGACCGATAGTGGCGATGATTTTGGTGCGGTTTATTGGAGTCATTAAAAAGTTCAGAGTTAAAAAATAAATCGCTCTCCTGTTTTCAGTTTTTCCGGTTCGAGGTAGTATGCTCCGAGTATGATGGGAATGGAACGCAGTTGTTTTTCTGTCTGCACTTTGTCATGATGTGGAGTTGATTCTCTCACCATCAAAAAATAATCTATGCTTTTATGTTCGGGAATAAGAAGCCCTGTTGATGTTTTATTTGCCATGACATAATATTCATTCCCTAAGCCGTCATTGTATTCGAAGCGCACGGTTTTGATTTTGTCTTTTCCTTTATTCAAGGGCACCTCAAAATCTTCTCCGCGTTCGAGTGATAGATTCATGGCGCGGTTGATTTCAAAGCACAACTTGTAATCACGGCTCTGGCAAATAATTCCGAACAGCATGAAATCGTATGCTGCTTTGGTGTCGGTTTTTAAAATGTGCTTAGCCATCTGCGAAAAACGAATCTATACGAGTTAACGAATCAAAAAACATTCGGGGCATTGAAATGGCTTCGCTATACATTTTTTATTTGTGCAAGTAAGAAATTTAATTCCCGGGCACTAATTGTGCCCACTTCTGATTTATCATAAATGGAAACGAGATAAATTGTTGTTCTGCTGAAAATGAGATAGGTGATTACTCTCGCTCCGCCTGATTTGCCTCTTAGTTTTGAAGCAATGGCTAACCTGATTTTGTAACAATTATTTCCGAGCGGAGTACCTTGTTCAGGATTTTTTTTAAGTGATGCAATTAATCCTGCTAACTCACTTTTCAGTGAAGGGTATTTTTTTGTCAGCCGTTTCGCCTGCCTGTCAAATGTAGCAAGCGATTTTACGCTATAGCTCATTTAATAAATCTTCAGCGTTGCGTGCCTTTTTCTTTCCTGCTTTAACAAGATTCAATTCTTCAACAGCTTCTTTCAACTCTTCCAGAAATCTTGCTTTCACTGGCGACAAGGTCTTTGTTTTCACGTAAGACAAATCTTTGAGCAGCCCAATCAGGTTTTGCGCTTTACTGTCTTTAATGTCTAACAATAGTTTCATTTTTCAGTCCAATAAAATTTTTACCAAAGATACTTGAAAGTAAATAATTGCCTTGTTTTATTCAACTGTCGAATAACAAGTAACTAATAACGTATACCTTTTCAAATCCCCAGCGTCTTGCAAGCCATCTCCGAAGCCGTTTCCTCCGCGCGCTTTTTGGAGAAGTCCTCGCCCTTCCCTGCTTCAGTGCCGCTGACGAAAACAATCACGCGGAAAAGTTTTTTTCCTCCGCTTTCAATTTCTTCAAACTGCTCGAACAAAATCTTTTTCCTTTCGCGCTGCGACCAGTTGATGAGCCGGCTTTTGAAACTGAGCTCGCTTTTTTGAATCTCGTCAAGGTCAACATGATGGCGGATGATGCGGTGCAGAATAAATTCTTTTGCCCGCGTATATCCGTAATCCATATACACTGCACCGATGAGCGCTTCAAACGCATCGCCATACGTGGAGCGGTGAAGCTGCTGCGCATTCCCTTGCTGGTTGATGAAAAAATCCATTCCTGTTTTTTTTGCCAATCGTCCGAGGTGGTCGCGGTTCACAAGTTTGGAACGCATCTCGGTCAGAAATCCTTCTTCCCGGAAAGGAAATTTTTTAAAAAGCATTTCCGCCACCACAGCCCCCAGCACTGCATCGCCAAGATATTCCAAACGTTCGTTGCTCGACCTCAATCCGTCAGCGGAACCCACAGCAGCATTATGCGGGGTGAACGCCATCTTATACAATGAAAGATTGGACGGAGTGAATCCCAAAAGATTTTTCAGCGAACGGACAAACTTCCGCTCGGGAGAGATGTACAGATTATACGTGGCTTTGATTAAACTCAAGAGATAGAAAAACTTTTCTGACTTCTATAATAGAAAGTTATATGTTATTAGTTATATGATATACGGCAGTCATATAACTTATAACATGTAACGTATAACTCGCATTTCGTCTATTCAAACTTTTTGAATATAACAGACGCATTATGCCCGCCAAACCCGAACGTGTTGCTCATCGCTGCTCTCACCTCCCTGTGCTGCGCTTTGTTGAACGTGAAGTTCAGGCGCGTGTCAAACTGCGGGTCATCGGTGAAGTGATTTATGGTTGGAGGAATACTGCCGTCTGTGATGGCGAGAATCGAAGCGATGGATTCAACAGCTCCTGCCGCGCCAAGCAAATGCCCCGTCATGGATTTGGTTGAACTGATGTTCAGCTTGAAAGCGCTTTCGCCAAACACACTCATGATGGCTTTCGTTTCACTGATGTCGCCCAGCGGAGTGGATGTGCCGTGAACGTTGATGTAGTCAATATTGTCAGGACTCATCTGCGCATCAGCCAGCGCCATGCGCATCACGTTCAGCGCGCCAAGTCCTTCGGGATGCGGTGCGGTGATGTGATAGGCATCGGCTGACATTCCTCCCCCGACAATCTCAGCATAAATTTTTGCTCCTCTTGCTTTGGCGTGCTGCAGGTCTTCGAGGATTATGCAACCCGCTCCTTCGCCAAGAACAAATCCATCGCGGTCGAGGTCAAAGGGGCGCGATGCGGTTTCCGGGGAATCATTCCGTTCGCTCAGCGCATGCATGGCATTAAACCCGCCAATACCCGCTTCCGTGATTGCCGCTTCCGAGCCGCCTGAAACAATAATATCTGCTTTTCCGAGACGGATATAATTAAACGAATCAATCAGCGCATGAGTGGACGATGCGCAGGCGCTCACCGTGGAAAAATTCGGTCCGCGAAAACCGTAGCGGATGGAGATGTGTCCCGGAGCAATATCCGAAATCATTTTCGGGATAAAGAAAGGATTGAAACGCGGAGTGCCATCGCCTTTGGCAAAGGCAATCACTTCTTCCTGGAACGTGCGCAGCCCGCCAATACCCGCGCCCCAGATGACACCCGTCCGGTCAGCGTCAACTTTGGCAAGGTCAATGCCTGCATCTTTTATCGCCTCATCGGTGCTGCCGATGGCAAAATGAACAAACAGGTCCATCTTGCGCGCTTCCTTTCGGTCGAAATAATTGGCGGGGTCGAAATTTTTTACCTCGCAGGCAAAGCGCGTCTTGAATTTTGACGCATCAAAACGCAGTATGGGCGCTGCACCGCTCCGCCCGCTCGTTAATCCTTCCCAATACTCCTTGACACTGTTGCCCAGCGGAGTGATGGCTCCAAGCCCGGTCGCTACAACCCTGCGCAGTTCCATAACCTGAGGTAACCGGCAGAATTACTTACCGGAACTTTTTTCTATGTATTCAATGGCTTGTCCAACGGTGGCGATTTTCTCTGCCTGGTCATCGGGGATGGCAATATTGAACTCCTTTTCAAACTCCATGATTAGCTCGACTGTGTCGAGTGAGTCAGCACCGAGGTCGTTGGTGAAGCTGGCTTCATTGGTAACTTCCTTCGCGTCAACGCCCAGCTTGTCAACGATGATGGATTTAACTTTTTCTGCTATATCAGACATGGTAAAAGTGTTTTTAAAAGTTTGTGCAAAGTAAACAATTTGTAATTGATAAAAACAAATGAAAAAATTTGCAGGAAATCTGCCAAAGATTTCATTGCCTTTTTGCCATCACAAATCTTATCAATAATGGTTTAAAAAATTTAACAGAAATAAATAGGAAATAATGAACATAATATTTTTCTTTGACTCAACAAAAAAACAACCCACATGGCAAAGCCAAACGAAAACCGCATTGACACAACCATCAATGCAGCCGGTGCGGCACTGGGGGCTGCCGGGTTTCCAGGCGGCTTATGATATCCTGAAGGTGAGGTTTGCCGCGCAGGGTGGCGGCCGTCCGGCTGACGTCTGATTTATTGTATTCCTCTTCCCTGCAAATGTTTCTGCGGGGATTTTTTTATGCCTTATGAAAGAAGTTAAAAGTTGAAATTATAACTATAATTGATAGATAAACCCTCCTGTTAGTAGGGTTTATCCTCCATATTAGGGTAGTTTATCTATCATTTAGACATAGATAATCTATCCTGATATGATAGATTATCTCACCTGATAGGGGGGTTTATCTATCAATTATGGTGATAAAACTCGGAATACATTAAATTAAACTTAAAACAATAAGCCATGGAAAAATTAAAAACACATATCGGGCAAGCGATAAAGCAACATGTAAAAGAACACCGGGTTTCGCAGGCGGCATGGTCGAGAAGGCAAGGGGTGAATCAGCAAACGGTTTGGAAGTATCAGAAGAAATGAGGATTGATACTTTGTTCATCATTTGCCAGGTATTGAAATGAATGCAGAATTAAAAATGACAAGTTACCCATAAAGGGTTTGATATAAATATCAACGGTAAAATAGTTTAAACAGAATACCGTTATTTTGTCCGTCACCCCGCCATCATGGTTTCCATCACTGCCGTCATCATCACCCTCAACGAAGAGCGCAACATCGAACGCTGCATCCGCTCGCTCCGCAGCATCGCTGATGAAATCATCGTGGTGGATTCGTTCTCGACAGACCGCACGGAAGAAATCTGCCGCACGCTGGGCGTTCGTTTTGTTCAGCATAAGTTTGAAGGATATTTGGAACAGAAAAATTACGCCTGGTCGCTGGCAGCTCATGATTATGTTTTGTCCATTGATGCAGACGAAGAACTATCGGAGCCGCTGCGCAAATCCATTCTCGAAGCAAAACAAAATCCAATGGCAGACGGCTACACCATGAACCGCCTCAATAATTACTGCGGGCAGTGGATAAAACACTGCGGCTGGTATCCCGACAAAAAACTCCGGCTGGCGAAAAAAAATTACGTTCACTGGGGAGGCGAAAACCCGCACGATAAATTATTGCTGCATCCGGGAGGCATCATCCGTCATCTCAGCGGTGATTTATTGCATTACTCTTTTTCCACGCACGAAGAATACCGGCATCAGCAGAAAAAGTTTGCGGAGATTTCCGCAGCGTCCTATTTCAAAAGAGGGAAGAGGGTTTCTTTTTTATATCCGTTCCTGAGTGGCGCATTAAAATTCCTGAGAAATTATTTTCTTAATCGCGGATTTCTCGATGGCGCGGTCGGATGGAGAATCTGCACCACAGCCGCAAGGGCAACATTTCTGAAATACAAAAAACTCAGGGAACTCAGTTCAGGAAAATAATTTCTTCACCCTGTCTTTCAAAGCCGGGCGGATGGTTCTGTCGGGAAGTTCTCCCGCGAACGGCTGACCTGATTTGAGAATTTCCTTCGTGAAATACGATGCGCTCACGCCCCACTTTTGCAGGAACTGTTTTCTGCCATTGTTCTTTTTCACCTTCCCCGTTGACTTCGACTGAAAATGATACACCAAACTTTTCCCCACTCCCTTGAAATACCTGACTCCCTGCTGCCAGAGTTTCATCGAGAAGTCCGGGTCAGAATACATGCCCGGGCTGAATTCTTCGCTCAGTCCGCCAACGGCTTTCCACAAATCACGATGAACTACATTGGGAGGCCACGTGCTTCCGCTCCAGTCATGGAAGTTCAATGCGGGCAGCGCAGCAAGCAATTCTTTTTCACGGAATGTTTCTGCGCTTCTTCCAAAGTTGTACGGAGCAAGCACACATTTATTTAAGGAAACCACCGGCTCAATCATGGTGGATGAAAGAAAAAATTTCTTGTGCCCGATGGAATTTATTTCATTCCACAGAAACAAATCCCAGGCGGGACAGCAGTACATGTCATCGTTCATAAACAGGATGTAATCTGCCGTTGCTGATTCAAATGCAGAATTCAATGCAGTGCATACTCCGGTATTTTTTTTGCTGTGGGTGAATTCAATTTTATTTTCTTTCAGCCAGTCAACCGTGCCATCGGCTCCTTCGTTTGCGTGAACGATTATCTGATGTGAGAAATGCGAATTTTTCCTGATGCTGTCAATACAAATCTTCAGGTATGGAAGATTATTCCATGAAGGAATAAGAATTGAAAATTTATTCTCCGTCATCACGCGCAAATAAAAACAGGCAATTGAAAAATGCAAAGAATGTCACACCTGCCTGTGTCTCCAGCGTGTCTTCCGAAATCATGGACAGGACTGCTACAATCCAGAAAGTCAGGTAGAGAAAGTCGCGGGACTTCTTCAGCGAACGCATCGGGAAGGTGAGAGCAAAAATAAAATACAGCAACCCGAAAATTCCGAACGTGGCAGCGAAAGTGAGATACTGATTATGCGCGCGAAGCCGCAGGTTCGGCTCAAGACGTGAATTCATTTTTTCATACTGAGACGGATATGCATGGACGATATCTCCGGTGCCCACACCAAAAAAAATATTCTCTTTAAATATTCCCAAGGCGGCTTTCCAGTATTCAGCTCGTTGCGCGACAGAATATCCGCTTGGGTTTCCTCCTTCAACAAAAGTATTGTACTCGATAAACATCTGAAGAATTCTCGCCCTGAGATTTGACGCGCCCTGGTAGTTGATGTTTGCAATTCCTTGTTCAACAGAGTGCACTTCTTCATCAGTTAACTGCCAGACACCGTCTGCATCTTTCCGTAATCCTTTCGAAGTAAGAAACCGCACCAGCGTGTATTTCAGCCATTGCCCGCGCCTGTCGAGCGAATCGAATTGAATTTCGCTGCGCTTGTTCCATGATTCCTTCAATTCGTTTTCGCAAACATAAATCCAGGTCAGGTATCCGTTTTCCCTTTCACCGCTTGTGGTATCATGCGCATAGGAATTTCCCTTTTGTGTCTTGGTTTCCAGTTTGGTTAAATCCTCATGATGAACAATGTTGAGTTGATGATAAGCGTTATGGAGAAACGAATATGCGAGTGCTCCGAATATCAACAGGAAAAATATAATCACTGAGCTCACTCGCCAGTTTTTATTTTTAGCCAGAAGATATATGCAAGTGATAAGTGTAACAGCAAGCAGGATGAAAAGCCCTGTGACGGACTCAGCAATAATCAAAAAGACAATGAACCACGCAGCGAGAAATGAAGCGCTGATTTTTTTCAGCATGCTCCAGGTCTGAAAATTCTTGTAAAGAAAATAGGTTATTGAAAATATGCTGACGCAGGTGAGCAGCGCGAAGCGGATATGCGAAATGCCGAAAATGAAAATGTCGCGGATATCATTAATGGGCCGGGAAATAATTCCTGTCAGCACGGCAACAGCAGTGAGCGAGCCCATGAAAACTGAAAGAACAAATACGCTCATCAGGATTTCAAATCTTTTTTTGCTTAATAGCGGAGAGGATGAAATGAGAAACGGAAGAATGAGCAATGGAAGCTTCATAACAATGTCGTGCTTTCCCCAGGAAAAGTCATCCGTCCACGCAAGTCCGATGAGATGCATGATGTAAATTCCGGTGATGGCAAGTGCCGGCAGGTTGAGCAGAAACTGTTGCATGCGCTGCCTGTAATTTCTTTCGATGATGAATGAAGCAAGAAGAACAAACTGGGCAATACTCATTGCAAAAAGGGAAAGCGGAAGTGCGACTGCTAAAAGCAGCAAGCCGGTGAAATACATATCACCGGCTCGCTCCCTGCTGAAAAAATTCATTCGAAAGAAGTTATTCTGTTGCGGAAAGTGTAAAGAAATTATTTTTCAGTTATCTCAATAAATTATTTGCTCTTAGGGATTTCTTTTTTCTTGGGCTCCTCTTTATATTTCTTGGGTTCCTCTTTATAGGTGCCATTAAGCACGGATGCATAAAGCGAAGAATTGTCGAGTACTTCAACCGCTTTGCGGATTTCCGGGTCATAACCAGCGGCTGCTTCCGAGCGCCCTACCTGGAAGTAATAGCGTGAAACAATTTCTTCTTTCAGCAATTCCATGAGCTCAGCTTTATTCTTTACAATGTCTTCCTTCTTGTTATGCATCATCTTCGTCTTGAGCGCTTCGTATTCTGTTTTCACGGCATCAAAATATTTTTCGTTCTCCGTGGTGGTTTTCAATTCTTCCAGTGTTTTCTCGCTCTTGGTGATGTAGTCATATTCCTTGTCCGAGATGAAGGCAGCAAAATCATTGAAGTCCTCTTCGGTGAGATTGAAATTTTTTACGGGAGGAATTTCATTGTGCTTCAAACGGTACTGTGTCACGTAATCGAAAATAAGATTCTTGGAAATTAAACTTCCGGCTATGCTGCTGTACATAAGCGGTTCAAGAGAGATGTCCGGAGTCACTCCTCCGCCATCATAAACAGTTCTGCCTCCTTTGGTTTTGAAAGCGGTGACAAGTGAGTCAGGAATTTTTCCAACGCTGCCGTCTTCATTGCGGTGTGTGTAATCGAGCGCCTGGATGCAGCGCCCGCTCGGGATATAATATTTTGCAGTCGTGATTTTAAGCTGCGAGTTGTAGCTGAGCGGTCGCGTGGTTTGCACAAGCCCCTTTCCGAAACTTCGCTGCCCCACAAGCACTCCGCGGTCGAGATCCTGGATGGTGCCGGAAACAATTTCAGATGCGGAGGCAGAACGGCTGTTTATTAAAACGGCAACCGGCATCTCCGTATCAACCGGGTTGTTGACGCTTTTGTATGTCCGGTCGTTGTCTTTGTTTTTTCCCCGCGTACTGACGATGTCCTGATTTTTTGGAACAAAGACATTGGCAATATTCACCGCTTCGTTGAGCAAGCCGCCCGGGTTCTCGCGCAGGTCGAGGATGATGCCTTTGAGCGAAACATTTTTTTCTTTCAGTTCAGTATAGGCGTCTCTTACTTCTTTGCCTGCGCTTTCAGTGAAACTCGTCAGCCGGATGTATCCGGTGCGGTCATTAAGCATGCCCGAATAACTCACGCTCTTGATTTTAATTTCTTCGCGGACAATGGATTTCTCCAGCGGATTTTTTTCTCCCTGCCTTTTCACCAGAACTTTTACCGTTGACTTTGGCTGACCTTTAAGCGCCTTGCTCACCTCATCCGTTTTTTTTCCTTTGGCCGACTTGCCGTCAATCTCCAGAATCTCATCGCCTGCCTGCAAGCCGGCTTTGTGCGCAGGATAACCTTCGTAAGGTTCGCTGATGACAACATAGTCGCCTTTCAAACGGATGAGCGCCCCGATGCCTCCATACTGCCCCGTGGTCATAAACCGGTAGTCCTCAATATCCGATTCCGGAATAAAGTTGGTGTACGGGTCAAGCGATTCGAGCATGGCGTCAATGCCTTTCTTAATCATCTTGCCCGGATTGGTTTGGTCAACATAATAGAGGTTGACTTCACGGTAAAGCGTGGTGAAAATGTCGAGGTTCTTCGATACTTCGAAATAATCGTCAACAAAGCTGAACGATGCGGCAGAAACGATTGCCACTGCGCCAATGATGAACCATACTTTAAATTTTCTGAGAATGTTTTTCATAGAGGTGTTGATTATGTTTAAGATGTAAATGTCTGTTGCACGTGATGTGTTAAATGTGAAGAGTATTCGGATTTATAATTTGTATTTTTCAATTCTTAATTCTTAATTTTTAATTTTAAGGAACCGGGTCATGCCCGTGTCTTCCCCACGGGTGACAGGACAATATTCGTTTCAACGTAAGCCACCCTCCTTTTATTACACCATAACGTGTGAATGCTTCGATGCCATATTCTGAACAGGTTGGTGTGAAGCGGCACGATGGTCTGAGCAAAGGCGAAATGCTTAATTGGTAAAACTTTATCAGCAGAATAAACAATTTAGTCATGAAGCGACTCAATCTTCTCAATAAACCGTTGCAATATTAAAATGATTTGCCCCTCGATTTCTTTGTACTCCGCTTTTTCTTTTCCTGTGAATACGAACATCACCGCGCAGGGTTTGTTTTTTTCTCGGAGAATATTTTTTATTTCAATTTTATTTTTTCTCACCGCCTCGCGCATCTGGCGCTTAAGCCGGTTGCGGTCAACAGCGCGCCTGAAATTTTTCTTCGGCACGCTCACAGCAAACTGAAACGGAGAGTTATCTGTGTTGCTAACCTGAACCCAAACCATGCGAACAGGCGGAGCAGCTATCGCGCTTCCATCACTGAAAAGCAACGCAATGGTTTTGCGGCTTCGCAGCCGTTCGGATTTTGGAAGTGTTTGTGACAAAGTGTAAGGAATAGAAATTTTCAATCGGCTTCAAAGGTAACAGCACAGGAAAATTAATTCGGGTAAATGAAAAACCCCGCCTGTCAATTGACAAACAGGACGGGACATCAATTCTTAATTCTAAATTCTTAATTCTCCCTTCAAGGCGCCACCACCGTCACCCGCGCATCCACGCCCGTATCAACCTCCTTCTTAAACGGAATCAGCACACCATCCACTTCAATCGTCCCCGTATATTTTCCCGGGTCAAGATTGTCAAATACTTTTATCCCGTCAACACCCAGCGTACTCGTTATCGCTGCGCTCCCCTCTTTTTTAATCGTCACCGGTTTATTCGCCAGCAAAACATCAGCAGCCGTCTTACCCAATATTTTCAAACTCGCGCTTCCCGGAGGCGACACAATATCCTTCAGCGCACTAAAAGTATAACGCTTCTTCGCTTCCGCATCATTTCTGAAAACCATTTCAACACCATCCTTAAAAAAATCCATCACCGCCTCATACAATTTATTATTCGCTGTAATCTTTGCCGCCCGTGCCGTAGCCGTTTCCCTGCTCGTCAGGTACGGCTCATACACAGCATCAAATGCATCACTGTCATCCTGCACCTTCTGCGCAAAAGTCCCCACCATTCCTCCCGGCAGCGTCAGCGTTGCCGTGTTGTCTGCAATAAATTGTATCATGCTTTCATTCAACCCAACCACGTTCTCCCAGTTATTCGTACCTATATTATTATACTTCACCAAACCCGCTGCTTCATATCGCGGCTGCGGGTCTTCATCCGGCCACCCGTCACGGATATACCCTTTCAGGTCATTAAAATTATCCCGCACCGGAGTCACCAATCCCGGCAACTGGTTCTTCAATATCTGATGAACACCGTTGCGCGCCTCCTCATCCGGCAATCCCATCGCAGCCGTCCGCAAGTCATACAACCCGTTCACAAATATCAAAGTGTACTTCGCCTTCTTCGCAGCAAACAAGGCGATGTCCGCCTTTAAATTATCTATTCCCATTTTTCCAATCGCATACATTTCCACCTCAGTGCATTTGTACTTCGCTTTAATTCCATTTGCCATGTTTTTTTGTTTAAATTGTTTATGATTTACTTCTGATTATTTTCTTCTTATTTATTTCTCTGTGAACCTCTGCGCAATTCTCTGCGAACTCTGCGTTAATTTTTTTTCTTTTTTCAATCTGTGGCTAATATTTTTTTTATTTGAGAAAGCGAATCTACCCTTTAATACAACCCCGCTTCAATATTCTTATCAACTTTCCCAAGCCATCTAACCATTAAACACCTAATCCATCCCTTTTAACAAAGAAAACTCCAATTTCAGTCAAATTTCGCTGTTAGTATCTTTATCTCCCCGCTCTTTCGTTTCTTCTCCCCACTCTTTCGCCTCATCTCCCCGCTATTTCGCGTCATCTCCCCGCTCTTTCGTCTTATCTCCCCACTCTTTCGCTTAATCTCCCCGCTCTTTTATCACATCTCTCCGCTAACTTGCCTCATCTCCCCTGTCTTTTGTTTCATCTCTCCGTCCTTATTTCTCATCTCCCTTGCCTTGTCTCTCATTTCCCCACTCCATCAAAAAACAAACCCCGGCATTTCTGCCGGGGCGTAAAAGATTTTGACTGTTGTTGTTTCGCGCTGCTCTTTACTTCCCCTTAATGCTCAGCAACTCCACTTCAAAAATCAACGTGGCGTTCGCTTCAATCATTCCGCCCGCTCCACGGTCGCCATAACCAAGCGCTGAGGGAATAATTAATTTCCATTTCGAACCTGTTGGCATAAGCTGCAATGCTTCTGTCCATCCGGGAATAACTCCGCTCACAGGGAATGTTGCTGGTTGTCCGCGGTCAACGGAACTGTCGAATATTTTTCCGTCAATCAATGTTCCGTGATAATGACAAATGACCGTGTCCGTGGTTGTCGGCTTTACTCCGGTTCCTGCTTTTATTATTATGTACTGCAAGCCGCTGGGCAGCGTCTTGACGCCCGGCTTCTTGGCGTTTTCGTCTAAGAATGTTTTTTCTTTCATAAGCGCTTCTTCTCCTTTTTTCTTTTTAGTTGCTGTAATGTATGATTGAATTGCCATCTGTGCCTGTTGCTGGTCCATCACCAGGGAATCTTTGTTGATGGCAGCACGCATGGCTTTCATCATCACCTCAAGGTTAACGTTTTCAAGTCCGTCCTTGCCAAGGTTGTTGCCGATGCTCACACCGATGCCGTAACTCACCGAGTCAATGGCGTTGGCAAGTTTCACATCGGGGGTTTTTTTCTGCCCGTTACAGGATAAGAACGTAACGGAAGTAATCATTAATGCTGTTGATACTGTTCTGAAGTTCATAGTTATGTTTTTAAAATTGAGCGTGCGAAAATAGTATTATTTCCATACAAAGGAACAGGAATAACAATGAATGGTTGTCCGCTCTTCCTTTTCTGATGGCGTATAACAAATAACATATAACTAATAACATACTTTTTTAGTTTTGAAGCATTGCATAAATCATGTCAGCCCTTGAAGAAATAAAGCGTCCCATTGCTGCCGAGATGGAAATGTTTGAAGACAAGTTCCGCGTTTCCATGAAAAGCGCTGTGCCGCTGCTCGACCGCATCACACATTATATTGTGAAGCGGAAAGGAAAACAGATGCGCCCGATGTTTGTGTTTTTTTCCGCGGGCATGTGCGGGGGAATCACCGAGTCAACCTATCACGGAGCAGCGCTGATTGAGTTGCTCCACACCGCCACGCTCGTACACGATGATGTGGTGGATGATTCAACGCTGCGCAGAGGATTTTTTTCAATCAACGCATTATGGAAAAATAAAATTGCCGTGCTCGTGGGTGATTATCTTTTGTCGCGCGGCTTGCTGCTGTCCGTTGAAAATGACGAATACACGCTGCTGAAGATTGTTTCGCATGCCGTGCGCCAGATGAGCGAGGGAGAACTACTTCAAATAGAGAAAGCCCGCAAGCTCGACATCAGCGAACAGATTTATTTCGACATCATCCGTCAGAAAACTGCTTCACTTATTGCATCCTGCTGCGCCTGCGGTGCATCTTCTGCGGGAGCTTCAGCCGAGGCGGTGGAGCAGATGCGCATCTGCGGAGAATACATCGGCATCGCTTTCCAGATTAAAGACGACCTCTTCGATTTCGACTCAAGCGTCAGAACAGGAAAGCCATCAGGCATTGACATACGTGAAAGCAAACTTACGCTTCCTCTTATCACGGCACTCGCAAAAGCTTCGGGCAGTGAAAAGAGGCATGTCATTAATCTTATTAAGAACCGTTATGATGATTCGAAGGCAGTGAAAGAAGTGATTGACTTTATCCTGCATAGCGAAGGCATTGAATACGCAAGACAAAAGATGAATGAGTACCATCAGAAAGCGCTTGACATTCTGAACCGGCACAATGAGAGTGCGTACAAAGAAGGATTGATGAAACTGGTGAGATATACTATTGAACGAACAAAATGAAAAAGAGAATCTGGTCATTGGCAGAACTGACTCTCGTCTTCTTCCTCGTCATGGTCATGGCAGTTCCGTTTGTTGTTATGCCCGATATACTTTATCCCGAGCGCATGGATTCGCTGTATGTGCAGAACATGGAAATAAAATTTATGCAGAGCGATTCTTCGGAAAGGAAGAGCCGGCAGCAGTTTCTTTACAATCCGTCTTCGCTGCATCTTTCCTACAAAAATTTTGAAGTGAAAACTGCTGACAGCGTCAGGATTAACGCATGGTATATTCCGTCTGATGCGACACAGAATTTTGTTGTGGTCATCCTTCACGATTTGAATGACAGCCGCATCTCCTGCCTCAATCTTGCCAAAGCATTGCACGACCGCAATCTCGATGTGTGCCTGATTGACATGCGTGCGCACGGCAGCAGCGGTGGAAATGAGTTCCTTCCCGGCATGCTTGCCGTTTCCGATGTGCGCCTGCTGCTCGATTCGCTTTCAGAACATTTTTATGTTGACCAGCTTGCCGTTCTCGGAATCGGAATGGGAGCAGCGGTGGCTGCGCAGTTTGCTTCGCTTGATGAGCGCGTGAATGCGCTGGTGATGCAAAGCCCGTTTGCCTCGCTCGAAAAATTTGTGGATAGCCATTACAGGAAAAAGTGGGGTGTGCTGCATCGTGTGTACAGCTCGATTGCTTCTTCGAGAATAAAAAACCGGCTTGAATATTCACCGGAAAAATTAAATTTGCCTGCGATATGTAAATTTATTTATGTTCCCACGCTGGTGCTTGCGGGCAACCGCGATGAAGAAGTTCCCTATCTCGAATCGGTGAGTGTGTTTGATTCCTCCGCTGCTGAGATAAAAAATTTCATCACCATCAATAACGCATCGCATGACGACTTTGAAGAACACGGAGGCAGAGCGTACTTCGATGCTATCAGCGGTTTCCTGCACGATGCAGTGCCGGCACAGACAGAAAGAGTGAGAAAAAAAATTGTTAAGAATGATAAGCCCCGTTACCATCAGTAAAATTATTGACACCGCCCGCATCGAGGAAGTGGTGGGTGATTTTATGCAGTTGAAAAGGCGCGGAGTCAACATGCTTGGACTGTGTCCGTTTCATAATGAGAAAACACCATCGTTCAATGTGAACCCTGCGCGCAACATGTACAAATGTTTCGGCTGCGGCAAAGCAGGAAACTCCGTGGGTTTTGTCATGGAACATGAACACGTTACGTTTCCTGAAGCGGTGCGCTACCTCGCCAAAAAGTATAACATCGAAATCGAAGAGACCTATCAGGAGAACAAAGAAGAATACGAGCAGGAGCAAAAAGAAAAAGAAGGACTTTATATCATTCACGAGTTCGCGCAGAAATATTTTTCGCAAATGCTCAGCGAGAATGAAGAAGGGAAGTCAGTGGCGAAGACCTATTTTGCCGAGAGAGGATTTACCCGGACAGCCATCGAAAAATTCCAGCTTGGATTTTGTCCGTCACTCAAAAGCAGTTTTTCAGAATACGCGCTAAGGCATGGTTACAAAGAAGAACAACTCGTTGCATCAGGTCTTTCCATAAAAGACGGAGAAAAAATTTTCGACCGCTTCAAAGGCAGAATAATTTTTCCGGTTCACAATCTCAGCGGGCGTGTGATTGCTTTCGGTGCGCGCATCCTGCGGAAAGACCAACATCCCGCCAAATACATCAACTCACCGGAGACAACCATTTATCAGAAGAGTAAAGTTGTTTATGGAATTTCTTTCGCGCGAAAAGCGATTGGCGATAACGACATGTGTTATCTCGTGGAAGGATACACTGACGTTATCTCCATGCACGATGCGGGAATTGAAAACGTGGTCGCCTCAGCCGGAACATCGCTCACACAGGAACAGGTTCGACTCATCGGGCGGTTCACCAAAAATATTACGATACTTTATGACGGTGACCCCGCAGGCATCAGCGCATCGGAGAGAGGAATCAATCTGATTCTTGAAGAAGGACTGAATGTGAAAATTGTTTTACTCCCGTCAGAACACGATCCGGATTCGTTCGCGAAAAGTTTCAGCGCAACGGAAGTGAAAGAGTATCTCGAAAAGAACGCACAGGATTTTATTCTCTTCAAAACAGGATTACAATCGAAGTCGGCAGGCGATGACCCGGTGAAAAAAATTTCACTGCTTCACAACATCGTGGAAATCATTGCGCGCATTCCTGACCCGATGATGCGTACTGAATACGTGAGCCGCTGCAGCCGTGTAGGAAATTTCAGCGAACAAATTCTGATAGGCGAGCTGAATAAAGAACTCCGGAAAAAAAATAAAAAGTTTGAACAGTCGGAGCCGCAGGAAGCACCACCGGAAGAACAGCCGTCACCGTTGCAGCCCATTTTTGAAGAAGACGCTGCCGAAGCGCAGGAGCGCGACATACTTCGCCTGCTTTTGAATTATGCTTCACACGAAATTTCTTTTCCGCAATCTGAAACTGCAACGGTAACAGACGGAACAACGGAATGGATTTCTGTTCAGGTTGCGCAGTACATCATACAGGATTTGGAGCGCGATGAAATTTCTTTTACCAACAAAATGTATGCTCAGGTTTATTCCGAAATAAAAAATCTTTTACTGACGGAGAATCATCTCAGCACCGATTCCCTGGTCAATCACAACGATGAAGACGTGCGTGAATTTGTAAACGATATGCTTTCAGAACCGTATGAACTGAGTCCGAACTGGGGCAGGCACAGCATCACCGTTCCGACTGAGACAAATGTTTTGCGCGCAGCCGTTGAGGGTTCGCTGTACTCGCTCAAAATCCGCAAGGTGATGAACATGATGAAAGAAAACCGCGAGCGCATTGATGTCGCCTATCGCAGCGGAAACGACATTCTCTCCATCATGGAGCATCAGCACAAACTTGAAATACTCAAGATGAAACTTTCGCTGGCGCTGGGGATTGATGTGCTGAAGTAGCGCCTCACCCCAACCCCTCTCCAAAGGAGAGGGGCTTGCTCTCACTTACCAAAACGATAATTCACTCCTGCAGTCAGAACAAGTTTTCTTGTCAAGCCATCCGGGCGGGCATCGCGGACAATGGTGGGAACACCGAAAGAAAAATTCAAAAGAGTCCGTTTTAAAATTTCATAACGCAAACTTCCAGTCACGTTGAGCGTAAGCCCGTCTGAACCTTTCACTTCAATACGCGCACCCGTGCTGTCCACAATTGAACTTTTCTGAAGGTGAATAATGTTGAGTACTCCGAATGACAGTGTCACTTTTTTCAATTCAAACTTTCGCTCAATTCTCAGCAAGGCATCGTTGCCGCGCCTGAGTTGGTTTGATTCAAAATATTTTTGCGCGTCAGCATTGCCAAACCATTTGCTCCGTAAAAATTTATTTTGGTTATCGTCAGAAAGAAT
>DATDOJ010000205.1:0-2442 GCA_035293345.1 Bacteroidia bacterium | reverse complement strand
CCTGCCGCGAAACGGATAACTACATGCCGCTGCCTATTGAATTGGCTCACCGCATTCTTATTGAACTCTCCGCCATCCGCAAAGAAGGCAAGGTGATGAAATATCTCCGCCCCGATTCCAAGTCGCAGGTCACGGTTGAATATGATGACCACAACCATCCCCTGCGGATTGACACCATTGTTGTCTCCACACAGCACGATGATTTTGTTAAACCGAAAAACGGTTCACCGAAAGATACGGTGAAAGCGGACGGTGACATGCTCAGCAGGATTGCCGATGATGTAAAAAATATTCTCATGCCACGCGTCATCAAAACATTTCCTGCGCGCATCCGGAATCTTTTCGGAACAGATATTAAATACCATATCAACCCGACAGGAAAATTTGTAATCGGAGGTCCGCATGGCGACACGGGGCTGACGGGAAGGAAAATTATTGTTGATACATACGGAGGTCGAGGTGCTCACGGTGGCGGTGCGTTCTCAGGAAAGGACTCTTCGAAAGTTGACCGCTCGGCTGCTTACGCCACGCGCCACATTGCAAAGAATCTTGTCGCGGCAGGAGTAGCAGACGAGGTGCTCGTGCAGGTTGCTTACGCCATTGGAGTTGCTGAACCCGTTGGGTTGTATGTGAACACCTACGGAAGTTGCCGCATAAAAAACAGCAACGGAAAAATTATGGCTGATGGAGAAATTGCCATTAAGCTGAAAGAAATTTTTGACATGCGTCCCGCTGCTATCGTTAAACGCTTCGGGCTTCGTAACCCGATTTTTGCCGAGACCGCTTCTTATGGGCACATGGGAAGAGAAACCGGAGTGAAAGTTCTCAATGGCAAGCGCTACGAGACATTCACCTGGGAAAAACTCGACTACGTTGACAAAATCAAAAAGACGTTCGGACTGGCTAAGAAGGAAAAGGAAATGAGTTATGCGATGTGAATTGTCAGCTCTCTGATAAATGCCAGCCCCCGGTGAAAACCCGGGGGCTGGCATTTTTAATTACGATTTCAAATCAATGGTGATACCCTGATTAATGATTTCCGTTTTGAATTTCCTTAATGGCTTCACGGCAGGTTCCTTGGTTGCATTGCCTTCCAAATCAAATGTACTTCCGTGCATGGGACAAAGCAATCCGCTTTTACTGATAGTGAGCACGTTGTTCTGATGGGAACACATCATCAGCAAAGCAATGATTGCACCGGCTGATTTTTTTATCAGTAAAATATCATATTCCAATTTATTGTTTCGTACCACAAGCAGATTACTCTCTCCGAATTCTGAAAGCGGGACATTGATTTTATTCTGTTCCGTTACTCCTTTGTAAACCGGCACAGGCGCACAACTATTCAGCGCGCCTGCAATAAAACCCGCGCCAATCAGAGTTGAACAAACCGTGCAACCCGATTTGATAAAATTTCTTCTGTCCATTCTAAAAACTATAGCCGAAGCCGAGGTTGAAGAATCCGTTTGTCTTATGAAAAGGTGACGGTGCAGGATCCGGTTTCCCCGTAGTACGGCTCACGTAATCAGCTTTCACCGCAACACCTTTAACCGGTTGATAGATGAGTCCTGCCGTAACATAGCTTGACACGAGAAGATTATTTTTAGTCAGATTAGTGGGAAGTTCATTATTCAAATCAAGGGATTCATACCTGATGAAGAGTGTGAGATTTTTTTGCGTTTCTTTTTTACACAGCCGCAGAAAATTATATCCGATTTCACCGTAGAAGCCAACCATTGCTTTTGCAACATCATTATCATAAGCACTATTGATTTTCTCCGCATCCGGAATCTGAATCATGGTTGCAAGCGCGCGCAAGGAAAATCCTTTGTTCTCATATTGAATGTTTGCTTCGGTGAGGAGCACCGGTGTTCCGAATGTGCCGTTATCCAAATTAAATGTGTCGGCATCAGCATCGCTCAGCCCCGCGCTGCCACCATAACATCCTGATGCCTGGATGCGGAAATGACCTGCATAATAAAGCAGCGAGCCGGTAACAGCAAGGTTCGATGCGGTGGCATCCCTGCCTTCAAACCTTCCACCGCGGATTCCGGTACCCGATTTAAATCCGGCAGAGTTCAATCCATTCATAATGCCAAAGGTGTAATTGAATCCCGGAAGTTTGTTCGATTTTCCATAGAGACAAACTCCGAGCTCCCTCCACGTTGCAGGAATCAAATACCTTTCAACATAAGGTCGGTTGTTACCGTTGTATGTGGTGGGCAAATGATTTTCATTGATGATACCCATTCTTGGTGTGAAAAGTCCTGCACTCAGGTAAATGTCTTTGCTAAGATTAAATTTTAGAAATAATTGTTCGAAGGCAAGCTCTCCGCCTTCTTCGCCTCCTTCCATTTTCGCGTCTTCCACTTCAAGTTCGGAGAAGAAAGAAATCCTGTTGCTGAATTTATGTCCGAGAAACATAACAGCCCTTGTAAGATT
>DATDOJ010000204.1:0-4701 GCA_035293345.1 Bacteroidia bacterium | reverse complement strand
AAGCCAAATGGAAAGAAAAAGAAAAGGAATACCAGCAAATGTTCGGCAACCCTTACCGCGCTGCAGAACGCGGATTCGTTGACGAAGTCATTGAGCCCTCACAAACGCGGCAAAAACTCATCAGCGCATTTGCCATGCTCGAAAACAAAGTGGCGAGGATGCCGAGGAAAAAGCATGGGAATATTCCGTTGTAGGGAATATATAGGCGCGCACAGAAGTTAATTCTTTAACTTTGTCCTATGCCGACCATCTCCATGTTCTTTGGATTAATTATCAGGATGTATTATGCACCCAAAGAGCATGGTCCGCCACATATACATGTATATTACCAGGACATGGTTGCAGTGATTACTATTTCGAATTGTGAAATAACCAGGGGGAAACTTCCGGTGAAACAAAAGAGATTGGTGAGCGCATGGATTGAAATTCACAGAGATGAATTGCTGGCTGACTGGAAATTGTGCCGGAATGGAAAACGACCATTTAAAATTCAACCATTGAAATAAATGAACAATTATATTGGAGTAAGAAAAGTAAAACCCGTTGAAGATTACAAACTGCTTCTGACTTTTTCAAACGGTGAGCAGCGGCTGTTTGATATGAAGCCGTTTTTGAATAAAGGAATTTTTAAAGAACTCCGTGACATGGAACTGTTTCAAACTGCTCATGTTAGTTTCGACACGGTTGGTTGGGATAATGACGCTGACTTTGACCCTGAGGTTTTATATATGGATAGCAAAAGAATTACCGGAAAAAAATATACTCCGGTTAAAATGCCGCTTAGCTCTGCGGCAGAACCTCGTGCTAAATACCGGAGGAAATAAAAAGATAAAACGCAGACGCGCCAAACTCATCAGCGCATTTGCCATGCTCGAAAACAAAGTGGCGAAGCTGCCGAGAAAGAAGCATGGGAATATTCCGTTGTAAAATATTTTCGAGTCCAACATTTGCTCCTGAAGCGCCAGGAGCCCCAATTTTGTATTCCGACTGACGGAACTTAAAATATTTTGTTTTTTTAAGGGGTATAAATTGAATGTCTAAAATTTAATGAATTTCGCTGTTTTTAGACCAATCAGCGGCTGATTGGTCCCAATGGACGGCTGATTGGTGCCAATAAATAGCTGATTGGTGCCAATGGCCGGCCGGCTGGCTACAATGGATGACGGATTGGTTTCATTCAATGCCTGATTGGTGCCAATGAATGCCTGACTGGCTCCGGTGAACGATTGATTGGTGCCAATAGATGATTCGCTTGCACCCATCAGAGGGTCATTGTATAGCAACCCTCACAAATATCTCGCAGTAGCCATGAGCACGACAGCAAAGAGCAGGTGCCATGCCATAATCTTCACGCCTTTTTCCAACTGGCTTTTCAGCTTTCCTATTTCCTGCATTTGTTCAGGCGAAGGAGGCGCGCCTGAGGCGGCAACGGCAGTGCTGATTTGCGCCATCCTGTTTGCGCGCGGACGATTTAACCCAATGCCGATGGTTAGCGCAGCAATGGCAGCCACAGAGCCAATCGTAATGGCAATACCGAAATTACTTTGAAACCATTCTGCCTTAAAATTCGCAGACGCGATTTGCATCTGGCGAATACCTGCAAGCACATTCACCAAACCCATAATGCTCATCACGGTGGGCATTTTTTTAGTGCGCGCGAGCTGCTGCATAAATTTTCCGCCATCGGCACCCATGGCATTCACTGCAGGGAAAATGAAAAAGGCAAGGTAGAAAATACCACCTGCCCAAAACACGCCTGTGAAAATGTGCAACAGGCGAAGCACGAGAATTTCAGGATTCATAGTTATGGTTTTCTGCAATGATAGAAAAGTTTGGTGAAAACAGAATCTGCCTCGCTGAATATTATTCAACCGGAAGTTTACTTTTGTGAAACGATAACAGAGATGCATAACAAAACATAGATAGAGAATAGATTTTTAATGAACGCTATTGCTTAAGTTTGTGCCATGCAGGTAAATGATTTTGATATGTTTCAAAAATTTCTGCGGGAGAATAATGTCTTCAGCAAATTCGGCATCACCCGTGTAGGAGTATTTGGTTCATTTGCCCGTGGCGAAAAGAATTGCCGTGACATTGATTTACTCATAGAAGACGATAATCCGGATTTCAGGAAGCTGATTGAGCTTAAAAAATTTCTCGAAGAGAACCTGGATATGCGCGTGGATATTGCCATAAAGAAATTCAGCGACCCTGTTATTCTATACAGGGCGCAGAGTGATATGAGATATGCAACCATCAATTAAAAATGATTTGGTTTATCTTCTCAGGATTCTTGAATCCATAGGAAAGATTAAATTGTACTCGCAGAGTTTTTCCAAAGCGACAGATTTTTTTGAAGCCAACGAACAGCAGAATTTCAACGCCTCACTTGCGTTGTTGCTAAACATCGGAGAGCAGGCATCACGAATAAGCGATGAGTTGATGCGAAAATATCCTGATGTTGAATGGGATGAAATCAAAAAATTCAGAAACCGTATTGCACATGATTACACCGGCATTGATAAGTTCATTACGTACGAAATTATTGTTAACGACCTGCCCGAACTTCTTGAAACCGTGCGTAAAATTATTTCTGAACAGCTTGAAACCGGAGTTTTTAACAAGCAGGAATTAATGGCGGCAATAGGAAACATGTATTACCGCCATGTAGATTTTAGTGACTGGATTTCCTGAAAATGAACCGCAACTTCCGTGACGGAATAAACTTTCTTTCGAAGCTCACACCGAGACGAACGCTCAACGCTGCGAAAGTTCTTTCGAGCTATTATTATTCGCGCGTCACAGGCAAAGCGGAGCACCGCGGAATGCCGCTGAGCATTTCCATCGAGCCGACAACATCCTGTAACCTTCGCTGCCCCGAATGTCCGAGCGGCTTGCGCGCTTTCACCCGCCCCACCGGAATGCTCGATGAAAATTTTTACCGCTCCGTGATTGACGAGCTGCACCGCGATATGCTCTACCTCATATTTTATTTCCAGGGCGAGCCGTATCTGCATTCGTCATTCACTGAACTGGTGAAATATGCATCGTCAAAAAATATTTACACAGCCACGTCCACCAACGCGCATTATCTTGATGATGACAACGCACGTAAAACCGTTGAGTCAGGACTCGACCGGCTGATTATTTCCATTGACGGAACAACGCAGGCAACCTACGAGCAATACCGCAAAGGCGGAAATCTCCTCAAGGTCATTGAAGGTGCGGAAAGAATTGTGAAGTGGAAAAAGAAACTCCGCTCAAAGACACCGCACACTATTTTTCAGTTTCTTGTGGTTCGTCACAACGAACATGAAACAGAAGAAGTGAAGCGGCTTGCCTTTAATATCGGCATTGATGAAGTCGCATTCAAGACAGCGCAGGTGTATGATTATGAAAATGGAAATGACTTAATTCCTTTGAATGAAAAATATTCCCGCTACAAGAAAAACGGTGACGGAAAGTTTCACATCAAGAATGAATTGTTCAATCACTGCTGGAAGATGTGGCACTCATGCGTAATTACATGGGATGGAAAAGTTGTTCCCTGTTGCTTTGATAAAGATGCCAAGTACCAACTTGGTAATGTGAGCGAAAATTCTTTCTCGGAAATCTGGAATTCAAAACCCTACAATGATTTTCGTTCATCACTATTGAAGAGCAGGGAAGAAATTGATATTTGTAAAAACTGCACGGAGGGAACGGAGGTATGGGCGTGATGGGTTGATTGGTTAATTAAGGTAATTATGTTAATTGAGTAAAATAGTTGGATGGTTGAATCGCTCTCTCCTTAATTACCTTAGTCAACTTATTTGACTTAATTAACTTTTCAAAAATGCTCATCCGTTTTTTCCGTTCCTCTCAACCCGGGTTGATTTTTCTTATTCCGGGGTTTGCATTACTGTGGTTTGTTCCTATAGCGTTAAGTCCTGCGGAGTCATTTATAGAAATGCCGCAGCACGCCATGCCGGTGTACGAGTGGCTGGCAACAGCAATTGGGAAACTTCCTTTCATTGTTCAATTAATCATTAGCTGGGTTCTGATTTCTGCTCAGGCAATTTATCTGAACCAGCTCATAATTAAATATGAATTATTTCCGCGTCTGAACTTTCTTCCAGCTTTGTTTTTTGTTACGCTCTCTGTTTTGTTTCCTGAAATAATGAAGATTCAACCCGCACTTTTTGTCAACTTCATATTGATTTTTGTTCTCGATAAAATTTTCAGGATGTATAAAAACCCCGAGCCACTGCGTGAGGTGTTTGACTGTTCTTTCCTTTTAGCTGTTGCAATGCTCCTGCAGAGTTCTTCCATCGCATTTTACTTTTTCCTGTTGCTCTCCCTCGTTATCCTGCTTCCTTTTTATTGGCGCACCTGGGTGATTTCCCTCATCGGGTTCGCCCTGCCTTTCTATTTCATCAGCATTTATTTCTTCTGGATTGACCGGCTTGGCATCTTCTGGAATCTGAAACTGCCGGCTGCATTCACTTTCATTCCTGTCGTCTTATTAAAGTTTAACACAGGGCAACTCGCTGTCTCCCTGTTGGTATTTCTTATTATGGTTTTTTCCCTGCGCTCGGTTGCCAAACACTTTTATAAAAACATAATCCGGACACGGAGATTTTTTCAAATCAATTTAGCCCTGCTCATCACCGGTTTTGCAAGTATATTATTTACCGCTGCAGTTACATTGCAAAGTTTAGT
>DATDOJ010000203.1:0-2536 GCA_035293345.1 Bacteroidia bacterium | reverse complement strand
GTATGGTCCGCGCATGCGGCTCAATGACGGGCGTGTGCTGCCGGCATTTATCGGACAGGCATTGCGTGGAGAAGACCTCACCGTGTTTGGTGATGGTTCTCAGACACGCTCATTCTGTTACGTTGATGATTTGGTGGAAGGAATTTATCGCTTGCTGATGAGTGATTACGTTTATCCTGTAAACATCGGCAACCCTGATGAAATCACCATTCTCCAGTTTGCAGAAGAAATTGTTAATCTCACCGGAACAAAACAGAAAATTATTTTCAAGCCGCTTCCTCAAGACGACCCGAAACAACGTCAGCCGGATATTACACTCGCAAGAAAAATTCTCAACTGGGAACCAAAAGTTTCAAGACAGGAAGGATTAAAGATTACGTATGACTATTTTAAATCGCTTTCAACAGATGAACTCAATAAAATTGAGTATAAGAATTTTGAGAGTTATATCAGGTAGAAATTATTTATGAAAAAAATTCTTGTCGCTAATCGTGGTGAAATAGCATTGCGCGTGATGCGCTCTGCGCATGAAATGGGAATTGAAACCGTTGCTGTTTATTCCGAGGCTGACAGGAATGCTTTGCATGTCCGCTATGCCGATGAAGCGGTTTTGATCGGAGCACCGCCATCGTCAGAATCGTATCTGAATATGGAGAAAATTATTAACGCAGCGAAGCAAACCGGAGTAGATGCAATTCATCCGGGTTACGGGTTTCTCTCCGAGAATCCCTTGTTTGCGAGAAAGGTTAAGGAAGTTGGAATAATTTTCATCGGGCCGTCTGCTGAGGCGATGGAACTGATGGGAAATAAACTTGCAGCAAAAGCGATGGCGGAGAAGAATAAAATTCCTCTTGTCCCCGGCACGGCTCATGCGATAGCAAATCATGATGAAGCAAAAAGCATAGCGAACAAAATCGGTTACCCCGTTCTCATAAAAGCAGCCGCAGGCGGAGGAGGAAAGGGAATGCGGATTGTTGAAGCCGAAAAAAATTTTGATGAAATGATTTTGCTTGCGATGAGCGAAGCGATGTCTGCATTCGGAGACAGTTCTGTTTTCATTGAGAAATATGTTTCATCTCCACGCCACATTGAAATACAGATTCTTGGTGATACACATGGAAATGTTGTTCACCTGTTTGAGCGTGAATGCAGTATCCAGCGCAGGCATCAGAAAGTCATTGAAGAAGCGCCATCTTCTGTTCTCACTTCTACGCTTCGTGAGGAAATGGGACTGTGTGCAGTGAATATCGCTCGTGCGTGCAATTACACAGGAGCAGGCACAGTTGAATTTCTTCTCGATGAAAACAAGAATTTTTATTTTCTTGAAATGAATACGCGCCTGCAAGTGGAACACCCGGTGACAGAATTCATAACAGGAATTGATTTGGTGAAAGAGCAAATCAAAGTTGCCCGGGAAGAAAAACTTTCATTCAACCAGAATGAAATTCAGATGCGCGGTCACGCTATTGAAGCGCGGGTGTGTGCGGAGGACGTGACAAATAATTTTCTTCCCGACATCGGAAAACTTATTCATTACAAGACACCGAAAGGCGCAGGCGTGCGGGTTGATGACGGCTACGAAGAAGGAATGGAGATTCCGATTTACTATGACCCTTTGATTGCAAAACTCATCGTATATGGAAAAGACCGCACGGAAGCGATGGAGAGAATGAAGCGCGCCATTGATGAATACTCGATAGAAGGAATTCAAACCACATTGCCTTTCTGCCGTTTCGTGATGGAACATCCGGCATTCACCTCAGGAAATTTTGATACCTATTTCGTGGAAAAATATTTTTTGCCTGAAAAGATTTCATCTTTTCATGAGCATGAATCCGAAATAGCTGCGGTTGCTTCCGCTTTAATAATTTCTTCCACACGCACAGAAAGTGCAAATCATAATTCCTCATCCATTTCCATTTCAATGTGGAGAAGCAGGCGATATGATGAAGAAAGAAGTCATTAATAATCTGCTGATGATTCTTTGGCATAGGTATTGACTGACCGACAGCTATGAAAATATTCCTGAAATTTTTCTTCCTGATTTTTTTTCTGATATTTTTTTTGCAGCGAATCAGCGCGCAAACTCCTGACACCAATGTCAAGCTTCCATACATTATAGAAGATGGCGATACCATTCCTGTCGTTCAGCTTCACATGGTTACCATCATTGATTCACTCGACCCGGACTATTACAAAAAACTCCAGGCATATTACCGCCTTCGTTACAACGTGATGAAAGTTTATCCGTATTCAAAACTTCTTGCAGTGAAACTCAGCGAAATCAATCAGCATCTTGCCACTCTTCAATCAAAAAAAGAAAAGCGCAGATACATGAAACAGGCAGAGCAAGAACTGGTAAAGGACTTTGAAAAGGATTTGAGAAACTTTTCGGTGTCGCAGGGAAAAATTTTTACCAAGCTCATTGAAAGAGAAACAGGGCACTCCTCCTACGAACTCATAAAAGAACTGCGCGGTTCGATGAAAGCATTTTTCTGGCAGAACTTTGCACGCCTGTTCGGACAGAACCTTAAAG
>DATDOJ010000202.1:0-14050 GCA_035293345.1 Bacteroidia bacterium | reverse complement strand
AGGACAGTTTGAAAGAACAGGAGGTGTGGTGTCTTCCGTCCAGGTCCAGGTTGCTGAACATGTTGAAGTATTAGCGCAGTCATCCGTTGCCGTCCAAGTGATGGTACGTGAACGTCCGCAGGTGCTGGTGCTGATGATGCTGCCTGCCGAACAGGTTACTGTCGGTGTGCCGCCACAATTATCTGTTGCTGTAGGTGGTGTTATGTTAGCGCAGGTCGGTATCGTTGGATTACATCCAAGGTCGCTGCCTGTTGGACAGTTTACAAGAACAGGAGGAGTGGTGTCTTCCGTCCATGTCCAGGTGGCTGAACATGTTGATGTATTTCCGCATGCGTCTGTTGCCGTCCAGGTTATGGTGCGTGAACGACTGCAGGTGCTGGTATTGATAATGCTGCCGGCTGAACAGGTAACAGTAGGTGTGCCGCAATTATCTGTTGCTGAAGGAGCAGTTTGATTTCCGCAAGTTGGAACAGTCGGGTTACAGCCCAAATCAGAACCCTGTGTACAGTTGCTGAATACAGGATCGGTCTGGTCAACCACATTTACCGCATAACAACATACTACCGTATCTGTACCGCAAATAACAGAATCACAAATGTTGAATCCACCACATGAACTACCTGCATCAACCGACACAGAAGCGCCTGTATTGGAACCGGAAATTACGGCACCGCTTGTATTGTTGGAGATAAACCAATTATGCGAAGCGCTGGTACAGCCGTTAACCGTTGCAGAATAAACATTGCCAGTGGAGTTCGGACAGATGGAAGTCGGTCCGCTGAAATCAACACTGTCACAAGTAATTGACTCAATTTCATCAGGTGCGGTCAACTGATTATCCTGGCTGCCTAAAGATGCTCCGTCTAACTGATGAAGTTTAAAGTGATAAGGTCCTCCGTTAATTCCGCCAGCACCAAATCCTTGTCCATATCCGCAAGGACTACCGGCACCAACCGCTGAACGACCGGCAAGGCGAATCATAATGTTTGTTGCCGAAGATGTCCAGTTGATTGTATAGGCAGCATAATTGTCTCCTGTAGAAGTGCCGGTGTACCCGGTAAACACAACTGAGGAAGCAGTGATTGGAGCATTACCTCTTATTTCAATAGTCCTGTCGCCATAAATTGCTTCAAAACATGTAATCACATCATTAACATTTGCAGTACCATCGTGGTTAGGCGGGTTTCCCATTGCATCAGGAATAACGGGAAGCGCAATATTCGCGTGCGGTGGAGCACCCAACGCCTGTGCAGCAGCGCAAACTGAAGCTGCGGTAGCGCTTATTGAAAGTCCGCATGTCTGTGCATCAAGATTCAGGAGTTCATTAAGAGAGCCATTTCCAATATTTGCAGCTGTCACAATTGCCTGAGGCCATGAAATCATAAAATCATAAGCATGATTGTCGCCCTTCACTGCCTGGTGTTCCATCGTAAGTGTATGGTTGTCTCCCGGTGTGGAAGGAATATCGAAGAAAATTATTCTCTGAGGTGTTCCCATTCCTTCAAAATAATCTGACGTGTTTGACTGAGCAATACCATTTAACCAATTAATCGGATCGGTGGGATGATTTTCATTACCTGCCTGCTGGAAGTCAACACCACTG
The DNA here is from genome assembly GCA_035293345.1 of Bacteroidia bacterium. Classification (GTDB taxonomy): domain Bacteria; phylum Bacteroidota; class Bacteroidia; order AKYH767-A; family 2013-40CM-41-45; genus 2013-40CM-41-45. Next base: position 12,447 of record DATDOJ010000202.1, on the reverse strand, counting down.
TCGGTGAAATACACATCGGCATAGCTGCCGCCATCGCCATTGGCTGTTGCCACCAAACTCGCCCACGGACAGTTACAAACTATCCATGTTGTGATGAAACTTCCGTTTACATCGGCTGTGACCACCCATGTATTACTGTAAGGAGCCGGCAGAGGCGAACCATCTGCATAGGTAACCTGCATGGTTACGTTTTCGCCAATCTGAAAACCAAAGCCGGAAATAGTGGCTGTGGAATTTGGCGCATAGTCGGCCTGGTCGGTTGCAAGTGACTGCGCATTCGCCACTGAAGCGAATAAGCCGACACTTAAAAATAAAATAAAGAAGATTGTTTTTGACGATATGCCGAAGCACTCGCTGTTGCAATTTGTTTTCATGTTCCGTAAGGTTTAAAATTAAATTAGTAAATAAATATGAACTGATTGATGATATTATATTCAGCAATAATTAAAGATGCAATCAACTTCCCCGGTTCGTCCCCCATGAACACCCTGCAAGACAAGGCATTCGTAATGCGGCTGCAAATATTCGTGAAGTCGGAGATGAAAAGCAAATTTATTTTTGGAAGCTTGATTTATTTATGGCGAACAGCAAATTCCGTTTGGTAAATCAGCAAATAAACCATGCGAAACCTTTGCAGTATAAGGGTTTCGGGTAAATACCCTGTTCGGGAAGTTTATTTATGCGGCTTCAGTAATCTTAAAATTTCTGACAAAAAACCGTCAGGATTTTCGGCATGAACCCAATGCCCTGCATTATCAACCGTCACAAGTTTTGCTTTGGGAAATTTCTTTTTGATGGCAGCCAAATCGCCCTCACTGAGATAGTCCGATTTTTCTCCTCTCACAAAAAGTGACGGAATTTTTATGGTGTGAGGAAACGATATTTCATTTCCCATGTTTTTAATTTTAGCCGTAATCACTTTCAGGTTAAACCTGAAGGCAAGAGCAATGCCGCCTTTAGTGTCGGTTTTCCAGTAAAGATTTTTGAGGAGAAATTTTACCGTGGCTGCGTCATGAATCCGCCTGAACAAAAGCTGCTCGGCTTTGTTTCTTGTAAAAGGCGTGCTTCTATTTAATTCATTCAACACCGACAGGATGGAGGCGTGAAGCACGGGATATGCCTTGGGCGCCATGTCAACAATGATGAGCGCTGAAATCTTTTTCGGGTGCTGTGCCGCCATCTGCATCGCAACCTTTGCTCCCATCGAGTGACCGATGATTACAGGCGCTCCTATTTTATATGTATCCATTAATTCGAACACATCTGCGCTCATGCTTTCATAATCCCACTCTTCGGAGTGTGGCGACTGACCGTGATTGCGCATGTCGGGAACGATGACATGAAGCGAATGTTCCGCAAGCCGTTTAGCCATCGTCATCCAATTGTCCGACATGCCGAACAAACCATGCAGGATGATGACAGGTTTGCCCTTGCCGTATTTGCGAAAAAAAAGTTTCATGATTCTATTTTAACTGACGAAGGTAAAGTTGAATTGTATTTTCCAAACCGTAATAAAGCGCATCGGAAATTATCGCATGCCCGATGGAAACTTCAGCGAGTTGCGGAATATTCCGGGCGAAGAATTTCAGATTGTCGAGATTCAAATCATGACCTGCGTTGATGCCAAGTCCGAGTTGTGCAGCACGCTCAGCAGCTTTCACATACGAATGAATTGCTTTTGATTTATCCTTTGAAAAGTTTTTGGCGTATGCTTCGGTGTAAAGTTCAATTCTGTCCGCGCCAGTTTCTGATGCATGAGAAATCATTTCTTCATTGGCATCAATAAAAATTGAAACGCGGATGTTTTGTTTTTTTATTTCCGCAATAACTCTCTTCAGAAAATCTTTATGCTTAACCGTATTCCATCCTTCATTTGATGTGAGCACATCGGGCGAGTCAGGAACAAGAGTAACCTGGTGCGGTTTGATATCTTCAATGAGCTGTAAAAATTTCCGGGATGGATTTCCTTCCATGTTGAATTCAGTGGTCACAACTTTTTTCAATTCATAAACATCGGCAAAGCGAATGTGCCGTTCATCGGGGCGGGGATGAACGGTGATTCCCTGCGCACCGAAACGTTCGCAATCCATCGCTGCCTGAATTACGTCAGGAATATTTCCACCGCGCGCATTGCGCAGCGTGGCAATTTTATTTATGTTGACGCTTAATCTTATCATGCAGAATCATTGAATCGTCATTCGTAAAAGTAATTAAATATACTATGTTTGCCGCCCCTGAACTATTGATATAACGGTAACGTAAAACGACTGCAATGCTAATTAAAGCGCTGATAAAAGACACTATTCCTCCGCTAAAATTTTCTGACACTGTTGGAAAAGCAATCGCCTGGATGGAAGATTTTCATGTCGCACACCTGCCTGTTGTAGATGAAAAGGGATACGTTGGTTTGCTCTCACTTCCAAGTTTGTCAACACTCGACCAGGCGCAACAGGTTTCAGCGCTCAATGAATCCTTGTTCGATAAATCATTCATCAACGATAACCGTCACGTGTATGAAGTGATGAAACTGATGTATGACAAGGAAATTTCTGTGGTGCCCGTGATGAGTGATGACAACAAATATCTCGGCATCATCACGCTGGCCGATGTGGTGCAATATTTTTCCGGCACCGGAGCGGTGCAGGATCCGGGAGGAATTATCGTGCTTGAAGTTAATGCTAACGATTATGTCATGAGCCAGATTGCACAAATCGTTGAGTCGGACAATGCGAGTGTGTTGAGTTCATTCATCAGCAATCTGCCCGAGAATAAAATTGAAATCACGCTGAAGCTGAACAAGCCCGACCTCTCAAGAGTTATCGCTGCTTTTGAACGCTATAACTACACGGTGAAAGAATCATACCATCAGAGCGATTTTGTTGATACGCTTAAATCGCGTTACGATTCACTGATGAATTATCTGAATATTTAGTACTGCCTTGCTGCGATTGATTTTTTTTTCGAGCGTATTTCTTTTTTTATCTTCCGCAGCATTGGCTTCGACCGGCAGCGATGACAGCACGGGAGTTTTAAATTCCACGCCTGAAGATTCTTCATTCCGGAAAATAAATTCCATCACGCTCATCGGCAATAAAAAAACGAAACGTGAAATTATTTTTCGCGAACTGATTTTTCATGTGAATGATTCCATTCAACAAAATAAAATCAATGAAGCCATTCAGCGAAGCAAGGAAAACCTGCTCAACACATCGCTGTTCAACTTTGTGGATATTTTTTATAAAGCGGAAGACACTCTCCTTGATGTCATCATTGTTGTTTCCGAACGGTGGTACATCTGGCCTCTGCCCATATTCGAATTGGTTGACCGCAACCTGAATGAGTGGCTGCTCACCAAAGATTTCAGCCGCACGAATTACGGACTGTACCTTGCCATTTATAATTTCAGAGGACGAAATGAAACACTCGCTCTCGGATTCCGTGACGGATACACAAAAAAATATTCGCTTCAATATTCCATTCCCTACGTGAGCAAGAACCAGAAGGAAGGTATTTCCTTTTCTGTTGCTTATTCGCGCAACCATGCAATTGCATATACTACTTTAAAGAACAAGCTCGTTCATTTTGATGATGATGACATCTTCGTCAGAAAGGAATTTTATGCTTCTTCCCAAATTACGTTTCGCAGAAAACTTTACAACACATTTATGGTGAGAGTGGAATATGATGACATGCAGGTGAGTGACACCGTTCCTCTTTTAAATCCGGATTACTTCACCGCCCGCGAAAAGAGACAGCGTTACACAGGTCTCACATTATTTTTTAAAAGCGACCACCGCGATTTGGTTGCATACCCGCTGCACGGAACATATTTTGAAGCGGAATTTTTTCAGCGCGGCTTCGTTTTTTCAGGAGATGATATTGCCCAGTCAAATTTCTATTCAACATTCCGTTATTACACTGAACTGAAAAAAAATATTTTCTTCGCTTCAGGCATCAAAGGAAAGTTTTCCGGCTCATCGAATCAGCCATATAACATTACGAGGGCGCTTGGCTACGGACGCGACTTCGTTCGCGGGTATGAATATTATGTAGTGAACGGGCAAAACTTTTTGCTGCTGAAAAACAATCTGAAGTTTCGCCTGCTGCCGACTTTCGTCAGGAAATTCAGTTTCATTCCGTCAGAAAAATTTTCAACCATCCCGTTTTCATTTTACCTGAACGCGTTTTATGACATCGGATATGTTGATGACCAGCAATATTCCCACACCAACTCACTCACCAATTCATTACTGCCCGGCTATGGCATCGGAATTGATTTTGTGAGCTATTATGACATTGTTTTCTCTGTTGAATATTCTATTAATAAATTTGCAGAAAGAGATTTCTTCTTTCACTTCATTATTTCGATTTAAAAAATAGAACGCGGATGACACGGAAAGGACGGATTAGAGCTGATAAAAGATTTTGAAAATGAGACAGCCGTATAACTTATAACGAATAACGTATAACATTTTTTATGAACATAGCGCTATACGGACGAACATTCACACAGCACAAAGCCAACGATGTGCATGCAATCTTTGAAGTCATCGCCAAATTCGATGCGAAGTGTATCATCTTCGAGCCGTATCTGAAATACCTTCGAAAGGAACTTAAGCTCAAATCGGATTTTGAGACATTCAACTCACGCCATGATTTGAAAGGCAATGCCGACTTCATGCTCAGCATTGGCGGTGACGGCACATTGCTCGATACCGTTTCGCTGATTCACGATTCACTGATTCCCGTCATCGGAATAAACATCGGGCGGCTCGGATTTTTGTCGAGTGTTTTTGTCGAAGAACTTACTCACACGCTCGACTGCCTCGCCAAACGTCATTATGTTCTTGACCCGCGCTCGCTGCTGCGCCTCGAAACAAGCAACAATCTTTTCGGAGAAAATAATATCGCACTGAATGATTTGGTGATTCAGAACAAACAATCATCTTCTATGATGACCGTTGATGCGTACCTGAACGGAGAATATTTAAACTCCTACTGGGCTGACGGATTAATTATTTCCACTCCGACCGGTTCAACAGGATATTCGCTGAGTTGCGGAGGTCCCATCATGATGCCGCAGGCGGAAAGTTTTATTCTCACTCCTATTGCTCCACACAACCTCAATGTGCGCCCGGTCATTGTCTCCGATAAAAATGTTATCTCGCTGGAAGTGAAAGGCAGGAGTGAAAGTTTTCTTGCCACACTTGATTCGCGCTCCGAAACTTTTGATGAAACCGTTCAGCTCGCAGTGAAGAAAGAAGAGTTCCCGCTTAATCTTATTCGCCTCAGCAACGAAAACTTTCTCACCACGCTAAGAAAAAAACTCAACTGGGGATTGGACAAAAGAAATTGAGAGCACTCATTTCCCTTTTGAAACATTCCATTAATTATTTCGTCATAATTGCCTGCTATCATTAAAAAAAATTAAACCACATTAATATGAAATCAAAAATTCTTACATTAATTTTTCTTTCAGCAATTTTATTTCTGAACACAAATGCAGTCCGCGCCCAGGACGCGAACCTGAAAACACAATCAGCCCACAACAACTTTATACAATTCATTGGAATCTGGGAGGCGGATGCTGTGCTGACGGTTGACGGCAAGCAACACAACGTGCGCTATCACATAAACTTCCGGAAAGCGGCAAACGGAAAAGGACTATATGCTGATGAATGGTTCAACGACACCGCGCTCGGAAACATGAAAGGCGCCAACCTCATCGGCTATGATCCTTATGATTCAAAAGTGCATTGGTATTCGGTTGACAACATGGGAACAACACACGAACACATTGGCGACTGGACTGACAGCGATACCTTTTACATGGAACATAACGGGATGCGTGATGGAAAAAAATATGCAGAGAAAATATGGATGAAGTTCAACGGCAAAGATGAAATGGAATTCAAACTCCACAGCACGCTTGACGGAAAAGAATCTTATAAAGCGCTTGCTACATTTCACCGGAAGTCATTGCAGGCGCCTGAGAAGAAACAATAATTCAGTTTTTGTTTTAAGAAATTCTTTCAAACTAATTGCTGCGAAATAGAAAAAGAAGAACGAAGCGTTTTATGCACAGGACATTTTCCTGAAATATCAAGCAACCTTTTTCTTTGCTCATCATCCAAATCACCATCGAGAGTAATTTTCGTTACGATAATATTTCTCTGAACTCCCGATTCGGTGATGCGCTGCATTTCAGCATCCACCTCTACGCGATTTAACTTCCAACCCTTTTTATCAGCATACATGCGCAGCGTTACGGAAGTGCAGGAGGCGAGTGATGCAACAAGCAATTCATGCGCTGTGGGACCTTCATTGTTTCCGCCTGCCTTCAGCGGTTCATCGCCAATGATGGTGTGCTCGCGGATGGTAATTGCAGTTCTGTAATTGGCTGAACCGGTTACTGCTTTTGCGCGGTTTATTTTTACAGGAGATGATTCCATAAATATTTAAAACGAACGAAACCCCATTGCCTTGCGAGCTGCACTCATTGTCTTTGACGCACTCTCTCTTGCTTTCTCTGCGCCTTCGCTGGCGACTTGATGAATATATTTTTCATCAGAAGAAAGTTCCAGAATTTTTTCGCGCAGCGGAGAGGTGAATACAATCATGTCTTCGGCTAATTGTTTTTTCATGTCACCGTAGCGGATTGTGCAATTGTTGTATGCATCATCGAAATGTTTGAACGTGTCTGCGGAAGAAACTAATTTCATAATGGAAAAAATATTTTCAATCGCTTCCGGTTTAGGTTGATTGGGTTGCGTTGGACCTGTGTCAGTGACAGCGCGCATCACTTTTTTTTGAATCACATCGGGAGCATCAGCAAGAAAGACAGCGTTGCCTTCGCCTTCGCTCTTTCCCATTTTGCCGCTGCCATCGAGACCGGGAACTTTCATGAGGTCTGTTCCGAAATTGAAGGCGAAGGGTTCAGGAAATATTTCCTTTTTATACATGCGGTTGAAACGATTGGCAAATGTGCGCGCCATTTCCAAATGTTGTTTCTGGTCTTTGCCCACAGGAACTTTCACTGCGCGGTGAATGAGAATGTCGGCTGCCATCAGAACAGGATAGGTGAGAAGTCCTGCGTTGATGTTATCGGGCTGCGACTTTGCTTTTTCTTTGAAGGTGACGGAGCGTTCGAGTTCACCCATGTATGCATTCATATTTAAGAGCAGATATAATTCCGCTGTCTCGGGCAAATCGCTTTGAATGTAGATGGTTGATTTGTCAGGGTCAATGCCGCAGGCGAGATATTCAACCAAAACCTGTTTCACGTTCGCATGCAAATCACCGGGCGTGGGATGCGTGGTGAGCGAATGATAATCGGCAATGAAGAAATAGCAATTGTATTCGTGCTGCATCTTCACAAAATTTTTCAGCGCTCCGAAATAATTTCCGAGATGGAGATTTCCGGTGCTTCGTATGCCGCTTACTACTGTTTCCATTGCGTGCGAAAATAAGAAATGAGTTAGGAACTATGAGATATGAGATATGAGTTTGCATAACTCATAATTCATATCTCATAATTCATAGTTGAGATTGCGGTTTATCTTTGCCTTCAACATGAAATGGATTCTCTTTCCCTTGCAGTGGTTGTGGCGCTCGTGGTTTTTTGTAAACGCGGTGCTGACGTTTTTTATTTTCCTTCCGCTGTTCACCATTTTGCTTTCGAGCCGCAAATGGTTTCCGATGGTGTTCATGCTGAAAAAAATCTGGGGGCATTTTATTTTATTCCCTGCAGGAATTTTTTATTTCATCCGCAGGGAAGAAAAGTTGGACAGGAATAAAACTTATGTGTTCTGCCCCAATCACACTTCGTATCTCGACATCATGCTCATCTACATCGCCATCCCGAATTATTTTCACACCATGGGAAAGGCAGAGCTGCTGAAGGTTCCATTGTTCAGCCGGTTTTTCAAGCGGATGAATATTCCGGTGAACCGCAAGAGCCACATTGATTCGCACCGTGCGTTCGTGCGCGCGGGCGTGGACATTGCTCAAGGCATCAGCATCGCACTTTTTCCGGAGGGAACGATTCATCACACCTATCCGCAGATGGGAAAATTCAAGAACGGTCCGTTTAAACTCGCCATCGAGAAACAAGTGCCCATTGTGCCCGTCACTTTCCTCAACAATCATTTATTGCTGCCCGACAATTACTGGAAACACATCGGGCATCCGGGCGTGGCGGGCGTGGTGATGCACAAACCGATTGAGACGCGCGGCATGACGGAAAATGATATAGATTTGCTCAAACAAAAATGCTTCGAGGTGATTGATGAAACGCTGAAGAAATATGCGAGTGAGAGAGGAAACAACTGAGAATTTATTATTGATTATTGTTTATTGATTATTACTTATTGCAGCTTCACTATGATTTTCAATAATCATTAATCATTAATAAATAATAAATCAGAACCAACATGAAAGTGAACGAAGAATTGGTTGACCGCATCGCCACGCTGGCGAAGCTGGAGTTTAACGGAGAGGATAAGCAGAAAATTATTTCTGACTTAAACCAGATAATTTCTTTTGTGGAAAAACTCAATGAGCTTGACACCACCGGTGTGGAGCCATTGGTTTATATGACGGATGAGGTAAATGTTTTGCGCGCGGACGTGGCGCGAAAAACAATTACGCACGAAGAAGCGCTGCGCAATGCGCCCGACCACGATTCGGATTTTTTCAGAATGCCGAAAGTGATTGCGCAAAGAGAAAAGTAAGCCGGCTAAATAAATTGGCAATGGGCAAAATGCAATGGGCAATGGGTATAATATTTAGCGCTGTTTGAAATAATTCAGGCAGGGTTTGAAAAAATTTAAGTAGTATTTGAAATAATTCGAGCAGGTTTTGAAGTAATTTGAGCGCTATTTGAAATAATTATAGCAGGATTTGAAATAATCCGAGCGCTATTTGAAATAATCGGAGCAGTATTTGATATATATTATAATTTCTTTTAAATACTGCTTATTTTCTTTTAAATACTTCTTGTTATATTTAAAATAAATTTTGTAGTCATATAAATTATATTCATATTATTTCAAATACATTTCGCATTCTTTGAAATACATTTTATATTTTTGCAAATAAATTATAAAATATACCCCATACCATAACAACAATCACACATAAACCAAAAAATTATGCTTAAACTCGACATCAACCATCACGTATCGCTTCGCGGATACGATAATACAGCGCAGTTTTTGCGCAGAAACGGTTTCAGCAACTGGATTTCGCACAAGCTCACGCATTATCAACTCACCAACATCAACATCCGCGAACTGGAACAACTCTGCACGCTTTTCCGCTGCACGCCAAACGATTTGTTCGCGTGGGAGCCGGAAAAAAATCAGAAAGATGCCGCCTCGCATCCGCTCAACGCCCTCAACAAAAAATCCGTTGACGCTGATATGATGAGCACACTCACCTACGAGCAGCTTAAAGAGATTTCAAAAATTGTCAGCAAGAATAAAGAGTGATGAGTTATGAACTATGAATTATGAGTGGGAACATTAATTTTTCAATTCATAATTCATAACTCATAGTTCATAGCTAATTACAGAACTCTTCATACACCCCTTTGAGGTGTTCCGAAATGATTTCAGCCGAGCGCCCTTCAATCTGGTGGCGCTCCACAAAGTGAACTAACTTTCCGTCTTTGAACAAAGCAATAGAAGGAGAAGATGGCGGATAAGGCAAAGTAAATTTTCTGGCTTCGGCAGTGGCTTCGAGGTCTTGTCCGGCAAAAACGGTCACTAACTTGTCGGGATGTTTGGCATGGTCGAGCGACATGCGCACACCCGGTCGGGCAGTGCCGGCAGCACATCCGCAAACGGAATTAATCACAAGCAATGTAGTGCCTTTGCTTTGGGGAATGGTTGAATCCACTTCGGCAGGCGTCTTGAGTTCGGTGAAACCGGAGGCGGTAAGTTCCTCGCGCATCGGTGTGCATATATATTCGGGGTATGGCATGGTTGGGGTTTATTTTTATGAGGGCGAAGTTACAATATGAACTATGAATTATGAATTATGAGTTATGAGTTATGGGGTTTTAACTTTTCCTTTCAGGGTGAGGATGGAAGAGCGGAGCATTTTTAAAATTTCATTTGCTTTTCCCGACATTCTTTCAAACTCGTTTAATGATAAATACCCGGATGCCTGAAGTAATTCAAGCCAGTATATTGTTTCATCACATTCCTTTTGGGCTACACCGAGCTTATGAATAAAATCTGCTTTACTTTCTGCATTCTTTGCCTCCCTAACCATCGCCCCGACAGAGGTTCCGCTTCTTAACAATTGTTTACTCATCACAAATTCTTTTTTATCAATCAACTCCTTGAATGTTTTTGTTATTTCTATAGCGAACAAAAAAGATTTTTCCTGCAAAACACTCTTCCCGCTCATAACTCATATCTCATAATTCATAACTCATAACTCTATTCCACCTCCGCTTCTTCCGCCTGAAGAATTTCTTTTGTCGTATTATTATAAACAAATGCGACCACGGAACAACGCGCAACGTTCACTGCAGGATTCGTTGTGTTCATTGACGCAGGCAAACTAAGCAGGTTGATGATGTATGAATTCCGTACCGTGTCACCGGCAGCGACAGGCGCAGTATTAAGCTGCACTCCGAATTCGGAATTGATGGCACCCCGCATCACATGGCGGTGAATGTAATTGGTGTCATTCTGATACAGAGGAGGGACCCCGCTCGGAGGATCTATCGTATAATCTTCCTGCCATGCATGAATACTGTCTTCCAGCAGCAGCACCGATAAATAATATGTTCCTGAAAAAGCAGCGAGATACGTTGTCTTGATGCACACCGTCAGATTTCCTGTAGAGGAATTATAAGTATTTATTATTTGTATTCCCACATCAGCCGGCTGCCCGATGATGGAAGCCGTTGCAGCCGCCCAGGCAGTCGGTGACTTCACATGAGTTGTGGGATAATCAATGCGGCTCACCATTCCTTTAGGATTGTTTGGCACTGCGAAAAAAGAAAGCCATGCTTCACCGGCAACGGTTCTGAAATCCTCTGTATAAACAGGAGCAAAAGCCGCTGCCCCGGGTGGATAGAGAGCAGGCGGACATGTTTCGGTAAATTGGCTGAAGGGGCTTGCATGAACTCCAACAGCAATCAACGTGTCGCCATAAAGAGGATGCAATGTATTGGCGATAACGCCTGCTGCATACGGACAGTTACCGCACAAATGCCCGGTGTAGTCCTCAACCAGAACTTTACGATATGTGGCGGGACCGGCTGCATCAAAAATGCACGAGCTGTCGTTGGCGGTGTTAGTGTTGTCAGGGATAGTGTAAGGCGGGTCCACTTCATCGCAGGCGAAAAACAAAACCGAAACTGCAAATGCAGCGAGAGCGAGTGACAGAATTTTTTTATTCATGATGTTATGCAATTAAAAACTGCTTGTGATTGAAAGCGTGATTCCGTTTGATGCTGGAACTGTCCGACACACACCGCCCACGCATAAGACACCCTTGCGTTGTTTGCCGTAACCGATGCTGAAACGGTTTGCATTTTTTGTAAACCCGATGGCTGCCGTGTAATAATGAATGCGGAGGTCTTCAATATCGTTGCCGTAATTATATTGGTCGAATGCACTGACAGACCAGTAAGGTGCAATAGTATATTCTGCAAGCAACATCGCCCAGTTTTTATTGTCATTCTCCGTAAGCAGATGCTGCAATTCCGTGCGAAGCGCCCGCTTGGAAGAAAGTTTCCAGATGATTTCAGCAACTCCTACATGGCTATAGAAAATTCCGTGACCGCTTCCCCCGGGATTTATTACGTCTTTATTGTAAACGACATACATATAATTGAAAATTCCCTTCACCTTGCTGCTGAACTTGTGAGTGATTTCCATATTGAAGTCCTCGAAATAAACATCATCGCCCGGTTTGAAAAACTCAGAGCTGTAACCATCCGTTCCGGAGGCACCAATAATATTTGTGTCGCCCGGCAGTTGGCGGTCAATGGAAGTTGCGCGGGAATAATTCACGGCAACATTGGTTCCGTATTTCCCTCCAAGCGGAGAATTTTCTTTAATGTTAAAAAACATTTCCGCCTGCATTCCCATTTCTCCGTTTGGTTGAGTCGCATAAGGATAGATGGCGCACAAGGCGTATGTGTGATTGCGTGTCATGGCGGGATTGTAATTAATGAGCAGGTCGGTGAGCTGTGCCGTGCGGTCGGAACGGAAACTCATGTTGTCTATCCGCTTACCGGAAAGTGTGAAACCGAAACCGGTTTTGGTGTAAGCAAGATTTACAATCAATGCCTCTCCCCTTTTATAAATGAAACCGTTATTGTCTGACGGGTCATTAATTTTCTGCGCATACTCGGCATTGACAGAAAAATCTCCGCTCCGGATATTTATTCTTCCTGCGCCAGCGCCCACATTTTCAGGCAGG
>DATDOJ010000201.1:0-2877 GCA_035293345.1 Bacteroidia bacterium | reverse complement strand
TTCTTATTAATACGTCACAAATTTTATTAACTGTCAATTGTCAATCTTACGTATTTTCAATCAGCATTGGTATAATAAACCAATGAACACATTTTACGACCGCGCAGGCAGCCATATAACTTTTCTATTTTATTCATGCTTTGGTTTCGCTCAGCGTGACAACTAACGTCACCTGCTCACACCCAACTCTCTCCAGTTTTTCAAAATAATTCTGACATCGTTGCTCACGTGATAGTCCTTCGCATAGAGCTGGTCGAGCTTCTCCGGATTTTTAATATCGGCAACATGGCTTGCAATAATATCTGAAGTGGAAAACACGGATGAACGGATGGAAGGCAGCGCATTGCCTGAAAAGGATTTTCCACTTTGTATTTCGTGATTTGCCGAATAACCCACCCATGTCTTTTTACCGGTGATGACATTGAAAACGTTGGGGTAAAATCCGGCAGGACGTTTCTGAAAAAAGAGCAGCAGGGGAGAAGCGAGGAAGAAAAAAACAGAAGCAGCTAAATCAAGCACTCTTTTATTTCTCCGGTTCACCGGGCGGCTGATGGCGTTGACATCTACCACATAAAGCTCTCCGGGGTTATCAATAGAGCGGCTGCCGATAATGTACATGCTTTCGGGCGGAGCGATTTTGAAATCAATCTCACGCCCTGTGATTTGCGACATGCTGGCGATGATGGTCCGGGAAGGAATATCGGCAGCGCAGAAAATAATTTCATCAGCACGGTAAACTTCTGCAATATCACCCAGCCGGTTGATGCTGCCGAGATGATACCGCTGAAAATCTTCATCTGCTGTATCACCGGTTGAACCGTTATTTTTTTCCGCGTCAGCAAAGCCGATGAAATTGGTTCGCGTCCCCGTCAGGTTGAGCAGCGACAACACACGTTTGCTTTCTGCAGCGCTGCCTGCAATAAGTAACCGCCTCGATGTGCCGCTGGCGAGAGAAAAAATTTTATACGGAAGAAGATTAAGAAGTAAGCGCAAACTCGCAGTTGAAATAATTGCCCACACAGCTCCGAGCAAAATCAAAGCGCGGGAGAAGCGGTAGGTCTCAGGCAGCAATGCATAAATGACAAGAATAATTAATGTGCCTGTAACAATGCCTCTGACTATTTTTGAAATCCGTACAGGCGCATCATAGCCACCGCTGAAAAAAATGGTAGTGAGCCAGATGACGATGTAGGAGGGAAGGACATATATAAAAAACTCTGACGGATAATTCACCGCTAAATTTTTGCTCCACCAGACCTGAAGCAGGTAAATTCCTGAGAAAAGTAATGCGGCATCGAGGAAAGGAAAAAAAAACTTCTTCCAAATCCTGCCGGCAATGGCGAATGCAGCGCGAAAATAAATGGCGGTGTTGATGAGAAATGAAAACCAGAATGCATTGCCCGATGAAAAATGTTTCCGTGCGAACACTATCATTGCCCTGTAAAACATGAATACATAATTTACACTGGTCTTTTTGGTGCTCTCGCCTTTGTAGTGAATGATGCGTGCTTCAGGAAAATAGTAATTGTAAAAGCCGGCTTTCTGAATCCTGTAGGACAGGTCAATATCTTCACCGTACATGAAGTAATCTTCGTCAAGCAGTCCTGATTTTTCGAGGACACTCTTGCGGATGAACATGCACGCGCCAGATAAAACATCAACGCGGTTTATTTTATCCTCGCCCAAAAATGAGAGATGATATTTTCCGAATGTGCGCGAGTGCGGAAATAGTTTTGCCAGCCCTGAGATTTTGTAAAACGCCACAGCAGGTGTTGGCAGCCCGCGCTTTGATTCAGGAAGAAATTTTCCGGAGCCGTCAATCATTTTTACTCCGAGTGCGCCAGCATCTGCGTGTTCATCCATGAATTGCAGCACTTTCCGGAAAGTATTTTCTTCCACAACTGTGTCCGGATTCAGCAGAAGTATGTATTCGCCTTTCGATTGCCGGATTCCCCTGTTGTTTGCTTTTGAAAATCCCTCGTTCGAAGAATTTGCAATGAGATTGATCAGGGAAATTTTTTTCTTCAGCATTTCAACCGAGCCGTCAACAGAGTTGTTGTCAACAACAATCACTTCCCCGGCAATTCCATCCAGCGCTTTGAAAACAGAAAGCAGGCATTGTTCAAGAAAATACTTGACGTTGTAATTGATGATGATGACGGAGAGTTTCACTGGAAAAAAATTATCCGAAATAAAAATTCAGGATTTAGGATTTACGGCAAACGTGGTTTCGTAAGGAACGCGGTTGAGGATGGAACGCCCCAGTGTTATTTCATCGGCATATTCCAAATCATCGCCAATGGAAACACCGCGTGCAATGACACTGAACTTCACATCCAAACCGTACTGCTGCATTTTTTTGTAGATGAAAAACGAAGTCGTATCACCTTCCATCGTTGCGCTCAGCGCCATGATGAGTTCCGAAATATTTTCTGTCTTGAGTTTCGCTATAAGCGTGTCCACATTCAAATCGGAGGGACCGATGCCGTCCATCGGTGAAATGACTCCGCCAAGCACGTGATACATTCCGCGGAACTGCTGGGTGTGTTCAATGGCAATCAGGTCGCGGATGTCTTCAACCACGCAAATCAGTTTGGCGTCTCTCCGTTTGTCGCTGCAAATACCGCAAATCTCTCCGTCACAAATATTGTGGCAGCGCAGGCAATAGTTTGTTTCCTTCCTCATCCGCTCAATGCCTTTGCCAAAACGTTCCGACACTTCTTCGGGCTGGCGAAGCAGGTGGAGCACCATGCGCATGGCTGTTCTGCGACCTATGCCGGGCAGCCGCATGAACGCCTCCACGGCATCATCGAGAAGTTTTGTGGGCATGTTATTCATTGCGTCAAAAATAGCAAACGGCTTTAAGGTAATAATATT
>DATDOJ010000200.1:0-2649 GCA_035293345.1 Bacteroidia bacterium | reverse complement strand
GAGCGGTGGCGTTGACAGTTCGGTGATTGCCGGAATAATACGTCACCTGCTTTCGCAGCATGTTCAACTCAACATCGGTGAGCGGCTGAAAACGTTCACAGCTTCATTCAAAGAAAAACAGTTTGACGAAAGTGAATATGCGGAAGCAGCCGCACAATATTCAGGTGCTGAATGGAACAGGGTTTTTCCCGATGCTGATTCCCTTTTAAAAAACCTTGATGAATTAGTTTACTCCCAGGATATTCCTCTTTGGTCAACCAGCACATTTGCCCAGCATTGCGTGATGCGGCTTGCCAATGAGAATGGCATTAAAGTGGTTCTTGACGGACAAGGCGGTGATGAACTCTTTGCCGGCTACAGGGATTACTATCCATATTTCTGGCGCGAACTTTTTTCGCATGGAAATTATTCTGATTTCATTCGAGAGATAAATGCAGCGCATGGAAATTTCAATCTCCTGGCAAAGGCACTTTTTAAAAATAAATTTATCAGAAATCTGCCGCTGGGATTGCGCAGCAGTATTTATAAAAAGCGCCACTCTGAATTAAATTATCTCAATACAGATTTTTATCGCGGACACCAATCGCGATTAAGAGTTGTTGATGATGTGAATACATTAAACGAAGCATTACTTCACGATTACGGAGCAAAGCGCCTGAAAATTTTTCTCAAATGCGAAGACCGCTGCTCCATGTGGCATTCCGTTGAGTCGCGCGTGCCGTTCACGGATGACCACAACCTTGCAGAATATGTTTTCAAAATTCCGTCAACATATAAAATCAGGAACGGTGCGAGCAAGTATCTGCTCCGGCAGGCGATGAAGGATTTTATTCCTGAAAAAGTTTTTAAGCGCGAGGACAAAATGGGTTTCACCACTCCGCACAATCTCTGGATAAGACAGATGAAAGATTCACTGCGTCACATTTTCACTGACAAACTCAGCACCTACGTCAATGTCAAAAAACTAAACAAGGATTACGACTCTTTCTTTTCACCTCAGGGGGATACGGAAGACAGAATGGTTTTTCGCTTTATCACCTTTGCGAAATGGGTGGAAGTGTTTGGAATGTAAAATCAGTTTTTAAAAAGTGTCAGCAGCGCTGACATACGCGCTTTCAGTTCGCGCCTGTCAATAATAAAATCGAGGAAGCCATGTTCAAGAACAAACTCTGATGTTTGAAATCCCTTCGGCAAGTCCTTACGTATTGTTTCTTTCACAATGCGCGGACCTGCAAAACCAATGAGCGCTCCTGGCTCCGCCATGTTCACATCGCCAAGCATGGCGAACGAAGCAGTCACTCCTCCCGTTGTCGGGTCTGTCATCAGAGAGAAGTAAGGAATTTTTTCTTTCGACATCAGGGTTAATTTTGCTGAGGTCTTTGCCATCTGCATAAGTGAATAAGCGGCTTCCATCATACGCGCTCCTCCTGATTTGGAAATGACAAGCAGCGGTATTTTTTTCTGCAGGCACACATCAACAGCACGTGCAATCTTTTCGCCCATCACCGAACCCATCGAGCCGCCAATGAAAGAGAAGTCCATGCAGGCAATCATAAGTTCGTGTTCGTTAACTTTTCCGTGAGCAGTGCGGATGGCATCGTGCAATTCTGTTTTACGGATGGCTTCCTCCAGGCGCTCTGTATATTTTTTTGTGTCGGTGAAATTCAACGGGTCATCAGAAACAAGCCCGGCATTGATTTCATAGAAATTATTTTCGTCAAATAAAATGTTGAAATATTCTTTCGAGCCGATGCGTTCATGATAGCCGCATTTCTCGCAAACGTAATGCCTGCCGATGTGGTCTTTCATCGAAGCTATGCGTTTGCACGAAGTACACTTATGCCACAACCCCTCGGGAGTTTCTTTTTTCTCCCTCGTGCCGGTGGTGATGCCTGCTTTTATTCTTTTAAACCAACTCATTCGATAGTGGTCAGTGGTTAGTTGATAGTTGATTTGGAAGTACCTATGGATTTGAGATAGGCATTGAGCTTTGGCAAAAGTTCATCAATGATTTTTACTAATGAATCCGTTTGTGACTTTGTCAATAATTTTCCTCTGAAAGACCTTCTGAGAAAATGTTTGGTCTCATAAAGAGAACCACGGGATATATAAATAAATTTTTTATTGTCCTTATATGAACCGCGACCAGCACCCTCGGCTATGTTAGCACCAACGCTGTCTGCCGCTCTTACCAATTGCATTCCTGTAGTTTGCATCGGAAAATTTTTCCATGTAATTACAATATCCCAAATTTCATCTGCTAATTTCTCAGACAAATTGTAAATCACCAGTTTTTCGAAATTGCTTTTTGCCATGATTTTACTTTTTACAACTAACAACAATCAACTGACCACTGACTATGCAATGGTAATCTCATTTGTCAGATACACATCCTGAATCGCATTCAACAACTCTACTCCATCCTTCATCGGTTTCTGAAATGCCTTGCGTCCTGAAATTAATCCGTGACCTCCGGCTCTTTTGTTGATGACTGCAGTGGTTACCGCTTCTGCCAAATCGGTTTGTCCTTTTGATTCTCCTCCTGAATTTATCAGACCTATTCTTCCCATGTAGCACGATGCCACCTGGTAGCGACACAAATCAATCGGGTGGTCGGTGGTGAGTTCGCTGTAAACTTTAGGATGCGTT
>DATDOJ010000199.1:0-2626 GCA_035293345.1 Bacteroidia bacterium | reverse complement strand
TGGAGTAGTGGAAGCTGTAAACAGCAACAGACCGATTGCCCGAATCATTAACAACGGAAATAACAACTACGCTTTTTTAGAACTACCATTGGACGATACTCCGATGCGCGACTATGCAGTATGTCAGATATGTTTCACGCTTGCTATTGAAATTCCAGATGCCTGCAAACACTATCAAGCATTAGCGGAACATATTAAAAATACTCACAAATAATTTCTTCCAAGTACCGATAAAACTTCCATCGGGTTGGCTCACGCTATTGTTTACGCGCGAAACTTCGCCTATCGGGGGGGGTTGTGAGCTGTATGAAGTTGTCTGAACTGTGATTCTTGTGATGGGTTTGATTGCACAGATGAGTGTACCGCCAGGTGGTTTTTTCAACTGATGGTTTTTTTTCATGCAAGGTGTCAGATGAAAAGAACACCTGACAGCACAGAATAAGAAACCCCCAAAGGGTTTCCTGATAAAGAGTAATAGATTATCATATTTTCCTGGTGCTTAATTCAGAGAACCCTTTGGGGGTTATTTTTCAAGAAAGTAATTTCCATTTCTCTTTATATCGTCCCTCTTTATCGTTAAATTTTCTCATCGGATTATTTTTATTACGTGCTTGTCCTTTTTTTCCTGGAGTTCCAACCCATGCAGCGAATTCATTTTTAACAGTGTCAGCTACAATTGTACTTGGCACAATAAAATATTCAGGCCTTTTGTAAAGTCCTTTAAAACTAACAAAGACATAAAATAAATTCTCTGCTTTAAGATTTTCTGCCTTTTCATTAAGAGGCCAGGAACGTTCACCTGTTTGATTTGTTTTAACTTGAATTGCAAATATTTTATTATTGGAAAGTTTTGAAGCGTGAATATCTATACTGTCATTATTTCTGAGCGTAATAGATGCCATGAAACCTTGCATTGATAATTCGGCAGCAACAAAATATTCGCCTGCAATTCCTGTAATTCCTTTTGATAATCTTTCAATCTCATCAACTATCGGAATATTTTGAGATTCAATTTCGCTGTCGATATAATTTTCAATTTCATCGGTGTTCTTGAATTGTGCATAATCAATATTAAGTTCGCTATCCAATGTTGGGACTTTATCAGAAATCTGTTTGCAGAGCAATTCATTACGTGGCGATTCGTGAGCATAATCAGAGTTAGTTCTCCATTCCCCTTTCCCACGAAATTTAAGAATTGATGCAAAGAAATTCGGGAATGGCAATACAATCTGTAATGCGGATTTTTCGCACTCAAAAAAATCATAAGAGTTTAGTTTCATTCCTACTCGTTCTCCTTTTAGCAAACATTCAGGACAGTAACCATTCCAATAAGTGTCGAGTTTTAATTTTTCTTTTTGTTGATTCATTGCATTAAAGTTTAAATAGTCAAAGTTAATTTCTTGCAGTCAGGTTGGAAGTTCCGATGCCGCCAGCATGACGCATAACATTTAAATATCCGCAACAAATGTCTAACTTTCTTGTTCAGCATCAAAGACAAACTTAGATTCACCAACTTTGAACTTTGAACTTTGAACTTTCATTCCCCTTCCAACCTCCTGCGCACCTCCTCCAAACTCAACCCGCCAATCACCTTCTGCAAATCGGGCAATGATTGCTTGCGGATTTTCTGCAGCGGGTTTTCGGGGTAGTCCGCGTTTTTGTCATCGGGCGTCCAGGCAAAGAGGTCGCTGGGGATGCAGCGCAGCAGCGTGCACAGGATTTCAACATCCTTAAACAGCAGGTGCTTTCTTTTGCCCGTGAGGTAGGCGCTGGCAACGTTCTGGCTGATGCCGGCTTTCATCATCGCTCGCTGGGGCACTTTAATGCCGCGCAGGATGCACAATTCTTTAATCTGAAGCTGCAACATGGGGTTTCCGGTTTGGTTTATTCGGTTTCGGTGGGTGTTCTGTTGATTTCCGTGCTGCTCTATCTGATTCCAGCGCTGCCGGATGCCATTCCTTGTCTGGAACAGGTTACGGTGTGTCTGGAATCGGTTACGGTGTGTCTGGAATCGGTTACAGTGTGTCTGGAACCGGTTACGGTATGTCTGGAACAGGTTACGGTGTGTCTGGAACAGGTTACAGGATGTCTGGAACAGGTTATACGCCCTCCGGAACTCAATTGTTGCCCTTTCGGACGCGAAATCAGGTTTTCAGCCCTGCCCTCACAGTAACCGTTTCGCTGCCCGGGTTGGTGAAATTGATGTAATTGCCTGCCGCCAGCCCCAGCTCGTCAAACGTCTTCTTCACCGTCACTGCCGGCACAAGCACAAAGCCCGCTGCGCAGGCATCCGCCTGTGCCGCTGCCGTACATATTATTACACCCACCGTGCCGCCAAGCTGCCGGAAGTAGAGTTGCTGCACGCCCGCCACCTGCGCCATGAACGAAACCGATGCCCCCGGTGCCAGCGGGTAGTTATGCACGTCATAGCCGTTGGTGTCGGCACCGCCACCGCTGTTGTCAATGGCGCGCGCGGAGGAATAGCGGCTGTACAGGACGGCATTGGTATATTTATAAGGAAGCAGGTAGCCATCGAAGTGCACCAGCGTTTTGTCGAAGCACACCACCATCACACGGTCGCGCTCCTGTCCCGCTGCCTTGCTGATGGCTTTCTCGTTTTGCGGCA
>DATDOJ010000198.1:0-6503 GCA_035293345.1 Bacteroidia bacterium | reverse complement strand
AATTAATATTGAATTAATTTTCCGCTGCCGGTTATGGTTGACTGAATAGCAGGATTTCCCCTGTAGTAAATATCTCCCGAACTTTTTATTTCAGTTCCCAGTTCATCGCAGGAATTCACATAGCTCGGTCCGGTGCTGATGCTGATGACTGTTGCCCTGTTTGCAATCAATCCTGAGCAATCGCAGAAGCCATTCCCCGCATTATAGATGTACACATACTGAGCACTGCCAGTCAATTTATTATCACCGAAACAGGCGTGCTGCCTGCAATAAATTTCTGTTGCTGAAACAGCTAATTCAATTTCGGAAGTGTTATGATTGTTCACATCAAGCGTATCGGCAACGATTGTGTTTTGTGAAGTAATCCTTCCCCATCCGTAAGTATGAAGCGTTCTCAGAGATGAAGTGTGCACATAAACATCAATGGGAACACTGTAATCGCGTACCCAGTTACAGGTGTTGTGATTTTCGATGTATAATTTTCCGTCACGGAGTTCAGTGATGATGAGAGGCAAAAGATTATTTCCGGCAGTCACTTCAATATAAGTCAATGAATCCTGAATAAAAATCACGTTGACGTTATCCTGAATTTCCACTTCGGTAAATGGAGTTATACTTCTGCGCTCAGTCGTTTTGTCTCCGGTTGATTTCAAACAATCAAAGAGATTTTCCTTCTTACAAGATGAAAGAGTTAATGCAATAAAGAAGAAATATAAAATGTTTTTCATTCCCTGTTAAAATCTGTAACCCATCCCCCACTCACCATTGTCTGCTTTTGCGTAATGCGTGCGAAGCGTGATATTGACGAATACATGTTTCGAGCAAAGATATTTGAAACCAATTCTGTGATACACATTGCCATCATCCTTGTATGGGTAGTAAACATAAACACCCATTTGCAATATCGTAATAAGCCGACCGAAAATAAGTTCGTTGGAAAAATAAATACCTGTCCTGAACCGGTCTGAAATTTCAGGGGAATAATTTTCATGGCGGGAGAGCAGCTCTGTCAGCGAAAGGTCATACAGTAAATCAGTGCCGATACCGAGACGGTATTTATTGCTCATAGGTCTGAATGCTCCGGCAGAAAACGTCCACGCAAAATATTTTTTTCCTCCTGCAGGATAAACTTCCTTCGCTCCGGCAGCCGCAATAATTTCATACTGAATCTTTTTATCAGGAGGAGGAAGAACTTTTTTCAGAGGCGCGGAATGCGTTGTGTCGAAATAAAAAACAATGCCGCTGCTCAGTGATGCATTATTGATGCCGATGTTAGGTGTGGAATATGAACCATTTGAAAAATGTGTCAGTCCCAGGGAAAGTTTAAAATCAGTGCTGCGGGAAATTTTGTATGATGTCTGAAAAAAAATCTGGATGCATGCGTTGAGCTTGGAACCAATGGCTGTGTTCTTGTGATTTTCATCCACTTCAAATTTTTTTGTCGTGTATCCAAGTCCTTCGGCAAGCCGCAGTGAGAACAAAAATTTGTCATTCCTCACCAATGGCAAGTCAATGTATGGCAGGATGCAGATGCCTGTTCCTAAAACATCCGGGTTTCCAAAATCAAGATACACGAGGGAAAATCCTGTTTTCGGGTAATTGTAATTTTCATGCCAGCGGATTTTTCCGGTTGTCTGCTTCCCGTAGTCGAGTTGAAACCCTTTGGTGTGAGCAACCGCAAGATGCTCAATGCGCGGACTGTGTGGTATGATGAAACCGTAATGCCCTCTTGCTTCGAGATAATAATGATCCTGCGCAAAAATAAATTCGCATGACAGAAAAAAAAGTAATGCAAACAGCCGCAGTGAAAGATTTTGTTTCATGCTGAAAATAATTTCAGAACTTAAATGACAAGCGCACATTAATCTGCCGCGAGGTGAGATAATTCGGAACAGCATACTGCCGGTTGGTGACATCCTTTACCCAAATGTATGAAACGGTATTATTAACCTGCAGCAGATTATACACTTCGAGATTAACCCAAATCTCTTTGAACTTTCTCAGCAGTTTTATTTTCGGAGGGCGCTTCACATCCTCACCGATAATCTGCTTGGAGAATCCAATATCTGCCCTGCGGTATGGAGGTATTCTCAGTATGTCTTTGTACCGGTCTTTTCCGGGAGGACCAAAAGGAAGTCCCGTGCCGAAAAGAAAATTCAGATACACTTTGTAAGCCGGAAACTTCGGAAGATAATCCTGGAAGAAAAGTCCGAAGGTGAGCCGCTGGTCGGTGGGTCGCGGAATGTAGCCCGGCTCGCTGCGCACGCTGTCTGTTCGAATATCGTTTACCGAATAACCGGGAATAATTTTTTCTCCGTCCGAATTATAGTAGTCATAAAAATAATCTCCTTTTATGTCTTCTTCAGTTTGCAAGAGCGACAAACTCGCCCATGACTCGGTGCCCGGAACAAATTCTCCGTTGAGCCGGAAATCAATTCCGGTCGCATATCCTTTTGCCGTCTGGTCAGAGAGATAACGGATGCGAACGTTGTCTATCTTGTAAGGAATCAGATTATCGAGATGCTTGTAATAAATTTCAGTCACGAGTTTGAATTCACGACCGAATGCAAGAAAATTATAATCGCTTCCGAGAACAAAGTGAACGGACTGCTGCGCCTTCACATCGGTGTGAACTATTCCGCTCAGATCGCGCAGCTCACGGTAGAATGGCGGCTGATAATAAAGTCCGGTGGCAAAACGAAAATTCAGATTACGTTTCCATTTTGGTTTGTAAGTAAAAGATGCACGCGGGCTGACAATAAACTCCTGATTCAAATCCCAATATTGTGCACGGACACCGGCAGCAAGAATAATTTTTGTCGTGTCTGTTATTGTCCAGATGTTTTGCAGATAGGCGCTGTACCGGTTCGATGAAATGCTGATTCGTGTATTGGTGAAATCATTTAACCCCAGAACGGCATTGACAGACGGAGTGTCGCGAAAGGTTGGAACAGAAAATCCGGCAGAGTCGAGATATTTCCATTCGCGCAATTGGTCTTCAATTTCTTCCCGCTGATATTTAGCACCCCAACGCAGGAAAATGTTTTCGTTTACATATTCCCCTTTGTGTTCACCGTTCCAAACGATTGCTGTCAACTGTGTGCGGGCGTGGTCGAGAAAACTGCCCACGCCAAGATTGAAAAGCGAGTTGCCGAAATTTTCCGAACCGAGGTCACTCTCCAACTGGTCTAAAAAATATTGCCCGAGTATGTCGAACTTTTCTTCTTCGGCAGTTGCAAATGCAGAAGTAATTAATTTCAGTTTAAGTTTTTGTGTCGGCTTTCGCGTAAGCGATACTGCGCCAAGCCCGGTTTCAAATAAATCCTGCTCTTGTCCGTCAAAAAATATTTTCAGCTTGAATGCCTGCTTGACAGTGCCGAATTCCGTTTCGCGTGTGGAAGGAATAACGGTGTAATTGTTCCTTGAATAATTTCCGAACAGTTCAAGAGTCGTGTTCGTGTCAAGCTGAAATCCGGAAAGCAACTGCACATCATAGAATGATGGTTTGTAATCGCCCTGCACATCAAGATTGCTGAGCAGATAAGACGAGGACTTGTAACGGAATCCGCCAATCACATAACGCTTTTGATTTTTGCTTGCTCCCTCCAACTCAAGCGCTCCGCCAAGCAAACTGAAGTTGAAAGCTCCACCGAATTTTTTCGGTTTGCGGTATTGCATGTCAAGTACCGAAGACATTTTATCACCGTACACTGCATCAAATCCGCCCGCAGAAAAATAAATGGATGAAACCATATCGGAATTCGGAAAGCTCAGCCCTTCCTGCTGACCGGAACGAACAAGAAACGGCCGGTAGATTTCAATGTCGTTCACATACACAAGATTCTCATCGTAGTTTCCTCCGCGCACAGAATACCCGGAGCTCAATTCATTTGATGATGAAACACCGGCATACGTTTTAATTAAGTCAATCACCGATTGATTGGGAGTCGGAATATGACTGAGAAGTTTCGGATTAACCGTTGTCATATTGATGCGCGAAAGAGGTGTTGTCTGTATGTCAACCTCCTTCAGCAAATGCACTGCCGATTTCATGCCTCTGTTTATTATGCGCTTCTCGCTTTCTTTCAACTTCAGGTTGACAGTATCGGTTTTCAATCCCGCATAATAAAAAATTATTTTCAACGTCTGTGCTGGTACAGAAAGAGAATATCTTCCTTCTGCATCTGTGATAGTGCCAACCGGTAACCCGAATACAGCAACGTTCACTCCATCCAGCGCTTTGCCGGATGAATCCGTTACTACTCCTGAAATTATTGCCGTGCCCTGAGCATATATATTATCACCAAAGAAAACAATAAGCGAAGTCAGAAAAACGAAAACGCTGAACAGCTTGCACTTCATCGCGCGGGAAATTTTCAAATTGCTTATTTGTCTTTCCTCTTGTAGTCCCCGTTCTGCCACGCCTCAATGAACTTTGCCCAGGCAATCGGGTTGAGCAAATTGTTAGGCGGCAATTGTCCTCCGGCATAATATAATTTGCTTTGCTGCGCCTGCATCTGGTTGCGAAAGTTCATGCTGCCATCCATCGGCATGTTTTCATAAAGCACCTGCATTTCTGCGCGTGCAAGATTTTTTTTAGCACGCTCCAAATCATCATCAGGAATTCTCAGATTCATAAATGCTTCCTTGAACTGTTCCTTCGTGGGCCAGGGATAAATTATTGTTTCGCGAAGTACAATGGTGTCGCCCTGCATCATCTGGATTAACGAATAGCGGTTGCTGGTGAGTGTATCAGGAATAATGAACGTGGATTTTTTATAGCCGAGGGAAGAAAACTCAATCGTGTCATTCATCCTCGCAACGAATGAAAAAAAACCGAAATAGTCCGACACTGTGCCGCGCCATGTGTGCCGTATAATGACATTCACATACGGCAGCGGTTTGAGTGAATCGGCTGTGACAACCACACCGGAAAATTGTACCAGGTATTTTTGTTCCTGCTCAGCCGTTGTCTGTGCCAGACATGGTCCGGCAAAAAGCACGGTAACAATAATTAAGAATATTTTTTCTTTCATACGCTCCAAAAGTAAATATAAAATGATGGCTTCACTGCTGAACCTAACGGAATTTTAAAAGAAATATTTTATGCATATTTACATCATTAGCAATGACGGATTTATTTTTTATCGCTCTCCTGCCTCCAAAAGAAATTGCAGCGAAGTATGAAAGCAGTCATGCTTTGAAATCACCACCACATATCACACTGATTCCTCCATTTAAATGTGGAAATGATTTCAAAAAAATAATTATCGAACCGCTCACGGATTTTTTCAATCATATCGCTCCGTTCGTTATTCGACTAAACGGATTCAGTTGCTTTGAAAGGAATCGTGTAATCTTTATTGATGTGATAAATAATGTTCAGCTTGAAAAAACCTATTATGAGCTGCAAAATTTCGCTGGTAAAAATCTGCCGGTTAAATTTCAGGAGAAGCACGGGCAGTTCACTCCGCATCTTACCATTGCCTCACGCGATTTGAGAAAAGGAAAATTCCGCGAAGCATGGAATGTGTTCAAAGAAAAAACTTTCTCCGCAAATTTCAGCGTTCATTCTGCCTGGCTGCTGAGGCATAGCGGAACGGAATGGATTCCTTATTGCGAATTTACTTTTAAAAAAAAATAAAGCAGTGTAATTTTTATTCCCAACTTTGTCATGATGTTTCAGAACACTCTTCAATCACTGTTGAATAAAAATCTACTCAAAATTATTGTCTTATGTTTTCTTGCGCCAACATTCTTTCTGAATTTCTGGCTTGGAAAAACTTTATTTATTGATAAGCTCCTCGGATTTACACCTGAGAGAATATATTACAATGGAGTTTCCTGCGGACAACCCAAATGGACTTATGCTATTACTTTCTTCTCGTCAACTGCCATTTACTTTGCCATTATCCTTGCTGCATTTTACCTGATAAAAAATTCCGCACAGCGAGGTCAAATTAACCGGGTGTTGCTTGGTTCATTTTTATTCTATCCTGTGGCGAGCAGATGGGCATTCAGAATCTTCAATTGGTCATACCTTAATCCGGGACGAATTCTCGAACACAAGGAAGCATTGCAGCAAAACCTGTTACCCTTTTACGGCAACTATTTTAATATGCAGATGACAACCTACATCGTCAGTAATCTGTTTGCCATCTTCTATTTATTTCTGGCATGGCAGGTGGCGTTCAGGTATTGGGACAAAACCATGCGCATCCAGTTTTTCACTTTCGGTTTGGTGTCTTGTGTTGCAGGACAATATTTCTGGTACAGCTTTCTCGGTCCGCTGCTTTACCGCTGACAAGGGCTTGCTTCCGCACGCGCCTTTCCCAAAAAATCTTCTGCCCGTGCAGGAGCATTAGACATCTTTCCTAATTAATGTGAGTCAATGGTTTGATTTTTTTATTTCGTTCCGTCAGGAACGTAATATTGGTAGAAACAATAGCACAGACCAATCAATAGTTCCGTAGGAACGAAATATGATAACATATCATGCCTAC
>DATDOJ010000197.1:0-3187 GCA_035293345.1 Bacteroidia bacterium | reverse complement strand
TGGAGTCATACCTTGCTCAAAACTGTGACTTCGTGCTGAACACTTTTGTTGAGAAGGAAGCATGCCCGAATAATCTTGCTCCTACCAGCAGCACCGCAGCACAGATGGCGATGGGCGATGCGCTTGCTGTTTGCCTCTTGTCATATCGGGGTTTCTCGAAAAAAGATTTTGCGAAACATCATCCGGGAGGCGCGCTCGGGAAAAAACTTTATCTCACAGTCGGTGACCTTGCCGTGAACAATGCTTCTCCGAAGGTCTTCGCTGACGATGATGTGCGCACTGTCATTCTTGTGATGACATCAAACCGTTTAGGCGCGACTGCAGTCGTTGACAAAAAAGGAAAACTGTCGGGCGTAATTACGGACGGTGATTTGCGCAGAATGCTGATGAAGAATAAAGACATCAACGGATTTAAGGCAAAAGATATAATGACTTCTTCTCCGAAGAAAGTTTCATCTAATACGCTTGCTGCAGATGCTTTTCACCTGCTTCGCGAAAACAATATCACTCAGCTTATCGTAACTGAAAAAGGAAAATACGCAGGCATGATTCATCTGCATGATTTAATCAGGGAAGGAATTATCTGAACTTAATTTTCATCAACAACTTTTCCCGAGCCGGCAATATGTGAATTAATGGTCGGCTTTCCCTTGTAATACACGGAGCCGCTTCCTGCTACATCAACGTCAAGATTTTTGATGGCGTAAACACGAACATCTCCGCTGCCTGCGACATCAATGGTGGCTTCGTTGCAAATGAGTGACTGCGAATTAATATTTCCCGAGCCGTGTATTTCAATATTCTGCTTATCCGCAGAACCAGCGAGAGTAATATTTCCCGAACCGTTTATCTCTGCGGCAATTTTTGCCGCAATAAATTTTCCGCTGATGTCGCCCGAGCCGTTGATATCGAGTTTGATTTTGTCAACCAGGAAAGTGTCGGGCACGCTAATATTTCCTGAGCCGTTTATTTCAAGTCCCTCCAGCTCTGCAAGGTAAACAGTGACAAGAATTTTTTCATCCGATGAAATGCAGCCCTCCGAGGAAACAATAAGTTCGGTTCCGCTCACACGGGTCCTTATTTTCTCCAGCAAATTTTCCTGCGCTGAAATTTCAACGGAACTTTTCTCCGCCTTTACCACTTTAATATTTGCGGAAATATTGAGAGCAACTTTTTGAAAACCGCCCGGCTCTCTTGTTTCCGTCCGAACAGTTCCCTCTCCTTCGGTACAGAAGACGCGGCAGCCTGAAGCAAGCAAACACAGTGCTGCCATAAAAAATTTAAAATAGTTACGCATGATTTTGTTTTTATGAGGATAGCTGTTCAAAATTAAGAGAAATAATTTAAGTGCACCCGGATTCACCAAAAAGAATTATTTTTGATTCTCAATAAAACCAAAATGAAAACAACAGCTTTTACTTTCCTGTGCGCGCTTTCATTCACTGCAGTTTATCCGCAGTTCACGAATGTTTTAATTTCACCAACCGGCTGCACCGAACCGTTCATCTGCATTGACCCGCTTAATCCCGCGCGCGCAGTCGCTGCAACTAACTGCACCTACAGTTATTACTCTGCCGACTCCGGGCAATCGTGGGCGCTATGTAACAACACCGCCATAACTCCGGGTTTCTGGTGTTATGACCCTTGCATTGTAGCCGACTACAACGGGAACTTTTTTTATTTTCATAATTATGAATCGCAACCGCTGCCACGGAAGACAGTCCAGAAGTCAGTTGACGGTGGGCAAACATGGAGTTCATGGAGCAATGTAAACGGATTGTATGATAAAGAAATGTGTTGCGTCCGTCCTTCAACAAACGAATTGTATGCAACCTACATTCCGCTTATCGGTCTTTACAATGTCGGGTTTTCAAAGTCATCCGATGCGGGAGTAACATGGGATACGCTGACCTACGTGAACTCGCAAACCTATTCCGGCTATCAGTGGGGCGCTGCACCTGCCGTGGGCACAAACCTAGGCGAACTTTATGTAGTGTGGGAAAACAGTACAGGAGTTTATTTTCAGAAGTCGCTCGACAACGGAGCTACCTGGATGACTTTCGACAGGAATCTCAGATACTGGTTCAACCCGGGCAATCAATACAACTGCATGCCGAGCATCGCCACCGACCTCAGCCCGAGTGCCGGCAGCGGAAACATTTACATCACCTGGTGGGAACTCGATGCCAACGGAACCGACACCGATATCTACTTCGCCAAATCCACAGACCAGGGAACAACGTGGACCATTACGAGCATCGCCAGCGATATCATCACCGACCAGAAGTGGCCCCAGATTACCATTGACCAGACGACCGGATATATTTATGTAGTGTATTACAATCAATACGGTGCTACCACAACCTACGATATTAAAATGGCGTTTTCAACCGACAACGGAAACACATTTATGAGCGTGCCCGTTTCCGTTTCGCCTGCAACGGTCACCAACTGGTATCATCATTACATCGGCAACTCAGCCGTCAGCGGAGTCATCCGCCCCGCATGGACAACCAACGATTCGCTCTACACCGCATTGCTCAGCCAATCGCAGCTTACCCTCTGGCTTGGCGCGCAGGATTTCAATACGCAGTCAGCGCTGAATATTTTTCCTAATCCGTCAAGCGGAATATTTTATCTCTCTTCAGCCGGTGCAGGAGAAATTACAGTTCAGAATTCGCAGGGACAAAAAGTTCACACACAGCTTTCGTCAGCAGAACAAACCACGCTCGATATTTCCAATCTGCCGGGAGGTTTATATCTTGTGACGCTCAAAACAAAAGACGGAACTGCGACTCAGAAAATTATTAAGAGGTAATTTAATATTCTTCAACATTAAAAAGTTAAATTTATCACGCAAAGCCGCAAAGAACGCAGGGCACATGACTGAGAATGAAATTTCTAAAATACTTGTTAATATTTTTCTTAAAGTTCATCGAACATTGGGTCCCGGTTTATTGGAATCCGTTTACGAAGCGGCAATATGCTATGAGCTGGATAGATTGGGAATAAAATACAAACGCCAGGCAGAGGTTGCCGTGTTTTATGAAACAGTAAAACTGGAATTAGGGTTTAGAGCAGATATTATTGTAGAAGAAAAAGTTATACTGGAAATAAAATCAGTAGAAACAATGGCAACCACGTATCCTAAAATATTACTTACCTATTTACGAATGACAAATATCAA
>DATDOJ010000196.1:0-9330 GCA_035293345.1 Bacteroidia bacterium | reverse complement strand
AAATTTCGGCATTGTGATGGAAGCGGAAGTGAACGTGTTGTAGTTTTTTGAATGACAGATAAAATTCAGCCCGATTCCATTTTTACAAGTTTTTGCAAAAATGGAATTGGTGTCCATAAATGCATATATTTGCAGAAATGGAATCGCAATGGTTAAACGGTTAATTCTTCCTGCAGCAAAACTGGCTCTTGCGCAATTCAGAGCGTTGTGCATTACAGGTCCCCGGCAAAGCGGAAAAACCACACTGAGCAAAAAATTATTTCCGGGGAAGCCGTATGTAAATTTTGAAAACCCTGATGTTCAGCACGGGGCAGAAGCAACCCCAAAGGCATTTTTACAACAGTATCGTTCAGGTGCCGTGTTTGATGAAGTGCAAAGGGTTCCTCACATTTTCAGATACCTCCAGGAAATATTAGACAACAGTAAAAAGCGCGGACAGTTTATTCTCACCGGCTCCAATAATTTTTTGCTTCATGAACATGTGTCGCAGTCGTTGGCGGGCAGAGCGGGATATTTATCATTGTTGCCTTTCAGTTATGCAGAGCTGGCAAATGCGGAATGGGATGATAAAGATGTCAATCAACATATACTTGCTGGCGGATATCCTGAAATATGGGATGAAAGTTTAAATCCGGGTACCTGGATGAACAGCTATGTGCAAACCTATGTGCAACGGGATGTGCGGCTGCTGAAAAATATTTCAAACCTGGCAGTGTTCAGCCGTTTCATTTATTTATGCGCAAATCATGCCGGACAAATTCTTAACCGTGATGCGCTGGCAAAGCGAACCGGTGTTGATACCAAGACAATTCTTTCGTGGCTTGGTTTGCTGGAAAACAGTTACATCACATTTCAGTTGCAGCCGTGGCACAATAATTTAAACAAGCGGATTGTAAAGAGTCCTAAACTTTATTTTTACGATACAGGGTTGCTTTGTCATTTGCTTGGAATAAAAAAGGTCACCGCGCTGCAGAGAAGCAATGCTTACGGAGCCATATTTGAGAACTGGGCTATATCTGAAATAAGGAAAAATATTTTTAACGCAGGACTTCAGGAGGGAATGTATTATTTCAGAGACAGCGCAGGAAATGAAATTGACCTGATTACAGAGCGTGACGGGGAACCGGCTGCTGTTGAAATAAAAGCAACGCGAAAAATAAACAGCGGCATGCTGAGGGGGCTTAAGTACTGGCAAAAATACCAACCCAAAAGTCATTGTGTTTTACTGCATGGCGGTAGCAGCAATGAAATAATAAATGAAAGAATGAGCATTCTCCCATGGACGGAGATTGTCAATCTCTAAGCTTAAATCTATGAAGCGTGAAAGAAAATTTCGGCATTATGATGGAAGCGAAGTGAACGTACTTTGATTTATTGACCTTTTATAGCTATCTTTAGGGCGTGATTAGGTAGTGATAAGTTATGATTTGGTAACGATGAGGCAGGAATTGGTCGTCATTACCTGTGATGAGGTAGTGATTAGGTTAGGCGAGGTCGTTATTACATGTGATGAGGTAGCTGACAGGTGAGATGAGGTCGTCATTAGATGAGGCGAAGTCGTTATTACGTGCGATGAGATAACTTACAGATGAGATGAGGTCGTCATTAGGTCAGACGAGGTCGTTATTAGGTGCGATGAGGTAGTGATTAGGTACGATGAAGTCGTCTTTAGGTGAGGCGAGGTTGTGATTAGGTATGATTTAGAACCAATAACCAATAAAACCATATAAAAATGAAAATCATTCCAAAGGAAGAGGCCGATGCATATCCGATGCTGGGGCAGGGCCGTTACACGAAAGTTCACATCTGGCTTCTGAAGCTGAAGCCGGGTGAAAAACTGATAATTGTAAAAGGCGTTGACTGGATTAGCAAATCAACTCCGTACAAGGTGGCAAGGGGCGTTGCCAAAAAATACGGATGGAAACTTATTGCCAGACGCTCGCCCGATGAAACGGGATGGGTGGTGAAGAGGGAGGAGTGAAAAGGGGTGCTGGGAAAATGTTTGCACCTTTGGAGAGATAAATGAAAAGCGTGAAAGAAAATTTCGGCATTGTGATGGAAACGGAAGTGAATGTGTTGTGAGTTTTTTTTTGGTAACCTTGAAGTGTCTTTCAACATTCAAATATAAACAAGACAATTTCTGTAAATTTGTTCCATGACAAAAGCAGATGACATTCAACCATATTACAACGAACTGCCAAGTCATTTTGCTGATAGATTAGGCGTTCACTACACCGAGACAGTTACAGCGGAACACAAGAAATCCAACGGACAGTATTTCACACCGATTGGCATAGCGAACCTGATGAGTTCAATGTGCGACATTGAAACTCCTGACATTAGAATTCTTGACCCGGGTTGCGGCACAGCAATTTTGACTTGCTCATTGATTGAACACTTGGTTAAGCATAATTCCAATCTGAATTCCATTGACCTTGTTACTTACGAAACCGATGTTGACTTGATTGCCTCTTCTCAGCAAGTTTTGCAGTATCTCAAAAAATGGTTGAAACAAAGGGATATTGTCTTCAAATATCTTTTGCACATTGAAGATTTTATTCTTGATAATGCTGATGCAATCACCAACGCAGAACATCTTTTTACAAAACGAATAGAATGTTTTGATGTAATCATTTCCAACCCACCTTACTTTAAACTTTCAAATAATGACAAGCGAACACTTGCTGCCAAAGAAATCGTAAGCGGACAACCAAACATTTATTCCTTTTTCATGGGTGTGGCGGCAAAACTTTTAAAACCAAACGGACAATTAATTTTTATAACACCGAGAAGTTTTACTTCGGGAAATTATTTCAAATCTTTCAGAGAGTTTTTCTTTAAGGAAGTTCAGCTTCAGCGAATCCATTTATTTGTTTCCCGAAAAGATACCTTCGGTCGTGATAATGTTTTGCAGGAAACGGTAATTTTGAAAGCAACCAAGAAAGTTTCAGCGAATAAAAATCCACAAGTGATGGTTTCATCATCGCATGGATTAATCGACATCGCTACTCCAAGTGTAAAATATTTTTCCCACAATGATTTGATTGATATTCACTCAAAAGAAAAATTTTTGCATTTACCAACGAACGATATCGAAGAATCCATATTGGAAATTTTCAAATTCTGGACCGGAACTTTAAGGCGATACAATATTCAAATCTCAACGGGACCCGTTGTTTCGTTTCGTGCGTGGGATTACATTCAAGACAGTTTTGAAAACGGAAAAGTTTTTTTAGCTCCACTTTTCTGGTTACACAATGTGACCAAAATGGTTTTAATATATCCAGTTCCAAAACCGAACAAAGGGCAATACCTCAGAATTGAGGTGCAGACAAAATCTATTTTGATACCGAACAAAAATTACATTTTGCTCAGAAGATTCAGCAGCAAGGACGATACAAGCAGGTTGATAGCCGCACCTTACTTCTGTAACTTCATTGAATCGGATTACATCGGAGTAGAAAATAAAGTGAATTACATCTACAGAAAAAACGGACACCTTGAGCGCAATGAAGTTGTCGGTTTGTGTGCCTTGCTCAACAGTCAACTCTTTGACAGCTTCTTTAGAATCTTTAACGGCAATGTAAATGTGAGTGCGACAGAACTTCGTGAAATGACTTTCCCACCACTGGAGACAATCAAAGCAATAGGGAGCGAAATTATTTTATCTAACAATTTTTCGGCAGAGCATGTGAACGATGTAGTGAACGAATATTTTGAAACTGCCAATATCTTAAATGAGTATGAACAAAGTTGAGCAAGCAAAAGAAATTCTCAAAGCATTAGGATTACCAACCGCACAGCAGAACGAAATTTCTGCTTACACTTTACTTGCGCTTTGCGGCATTCGCAAGAATGATAAATGGAACAAGGCAACGAGAAAAAGTTTGAAGGTTACAAAAGGCGTTATGCAGTTTGTGAATGACAACTACGGAAAGGTTTATGCACCGAACACAAGAGAAACTTTTCGCAGACAAGTTTTACATCAATTCGTGCAAGCACGAATTGCGGACTACAATCCCGACAATCCCAAATTACCACCCAATAGTCCGAATGCACATTATGCTTTAACTGAACATGCACTTAATGCAATCAAAACTTATGGAACAAGTGAATGGAAATCGGCTATTGAGAAATTTACTTCCGAGTTTGGAAATCTTTCCAAGAAATACAAGAAGGAAAGAAAGCAGATTTTAATTCCTGTAAAACTTAGCAACGGCAAAACGCTTAAACTTTCAGCGGGCAGACACAACGAAGTTCAGGCAGCAATTGTTGAACAGTTTGCGCCACGATTTGCAAACGGAGGTGAGGTGCTTTACTTGGGCGACACTGCAAAGAAAGATTTGTATGTTGACAAAGCGATGCTCAAACAATTGGGAATTCCAATTGACCAACACAGTAAGTTACCTGATGTTGTGATTTACGACAAGAAAAGAAACTGGCTATTTCTCATTGAAGCAGTTACTTCTCATGGACCCGTTTCACCAAAGAGAGTTGTTGAACTTGAAAAGTTTTTAGAGACCTGTAACGCAGGAAAAATTTATGTGACTGCATTTCCTGACTTTGCTGAATTCAAAAAACATTCAGTGAACATTGCCTGGGAAACGGAAGTTTGGTTAATGGAAGTTCCAGAGCACATGATTCATTTTAATGGTGATAAATTCATGGGACCACGCTGATGCACTCTGTTTAAAATCCTGTCAGCAAGTGTAGCCAACTGAACAAAATAAGCAGACCGTTACAATTACATTTACCAACGGAAAAAATATCCCGGACGAATGTCTTTCAGCGAAGATTTCTTAGCGCAGTCACAAAAAATTGTTCCCGATTTGGAGCACAGGCGGAAGCTTTCGTTCAACATTCTTCAGTACGATAAAAAAGTTATTGAAGGGAAAAAGCAATATTCAAATCTTGAACTGGCAAAACAGCGCGCGGCTTCGCTGAAATGGAGGGCGATTGAAAATCTTGACAAGTACCTCGTGGAGTTTGAAACCAACTTCCAGAGGCGCGGAGGGAAAGTGATTTGGGCGCAGGATGAAGAAGATGCCATCCGCGAAATTATTTCCATCCTGAAAAAATCGGATGTGAAAACGGTGGTCAAATCCAAGTCCATGACTACGGAGGAAATTCACATCAACCACCATCTTGAAAAAGAAAATATCGAGAGCATTGAAACCGACCTTGGCGAATACATCGTTCAGCTTCGCAATGAAAGTCCGTATCACATTGTGACGCCTGCCATGCATCTTTCCAAAGAAGATGTGGCGAAAACGTTCAACGAAAAATTTCAGCTCCCGCTGGAAAGCACACCGAAAGATATTGCAGGATTTGTGCGCACGCGCCTGCGCGAAAAATATCTGAATGCCGGAGCCGGAATCACCGGGGCGAATTTTCTGATTGCAGATTCAGGCGGGGTGGTGGTTACGGAGAATGAAGGAAATGCAATGATGTGTGTTTCATTTCCGAAAATTCACATCGTGATTGCGGGCATAGAAAAAATAATTCCCTCACTCACCGACTTGGATTTGTTTCTGCCGCTGCTCGCAACGTATGGCACAGGGCAGAATGTTACAGTGTACAATTCCATTTTCACCGGTCCGCGTTTTCAAAAAGAAGAAGATGGTCCGGAAGATATGTACGTGATTCTCCTTGACAACGGACGGACAGAGCTTCTTGAAAAACAAAACCAGAGGCAAGCTCTCTCATGCATACGCTGTGGCGCCTGCCTGAACGCATGCCCCATTTACCAGAATGTTGGCGGACATGCGTACGGAACAACATACAGCGGTCCGATTGGTTCTGTCATCACACCGCATTTTAAATCCATGAAGGACTTCCGTCATCTCAGCTTTGCTTCATCGCTTTGCGGACGATGCACAGAAGTTTGTCCGGTGAAAATTGAAGTGCATAAATTATTGCTTCACAACCGCGCTGACGCAGTCGCGGAAGGATTGTCATCCAAATCTGAAAAGTGGATTTTCTTTTTCTGGAAGAAAGCAATGCTCAACCGCGAGACGATGAACAAAGGAGGAGCGAAGGCAAAGAACTTCATCCTGCAGAATTTTTTTAAGAAACAGTGGGGAACGCGAAGAGAACTTCCGAAAGTCGCGGTTAAATCATTCAACGAGATGTGGCGTGCTGAACATTTGAATTGATTTTACTCAGGCACCACAAGCCGCACCTCCTCTGATTTGCGAATTACTTTGAGCGTAGGATACCACGCTGCAGCAAAACCAATGGCGAGAACAGTGAGCAGCACATAAATAAAATCCGGTAACTGCATTTCGACAGGGTAGCGGCTGATGACAAATGAACCGGAACTGCCGAGCGGAACAAATCCATAGCGGAGTTGCAGCCAGCAGATGAACCAACCAAGAACAATTCCGATTGCTGCACCGGAAAAGGTAATCATCATTCCATCGCCAAGAAAAATTTTCCGGATGAGCGAAACAGGAGCGCCCATGCTTTGTAAAACGGAAATATCTTTTTGTTTGGAAAGTATGAGCATGGTGAGCGAGCCGGCAAGATTAAAAATAGCGATGATGAGAATGAGCGTGAGGATGAGATAGACAGCCCATTTTTCACTGCGCATGATTTTGTAAAGCAACTCATGCTGCTGAAAGCGGTCGCGGACGAGAAAATTATTTCCGAGATGAGTTTTTATTTCTGCCTGAGTTTTTTCTTTATCCGCATCGGGCTTCAGCCCGATTTCAAGCGCGGTGATGTTTTTCTCATAACCTGTCATCTCATGTGCGAAGCGAAGCGGGACAAGAATATATTTTGTGTCAAAGTCCTGCTGGATGGAAAAAATTCCTGCGGGCATAATGAATCCGCGGTTGAACGCCTCCTCAGTGCTGAGTGAAACCTGAACTTCCCGTCTCGGAACAAATACATCAAGATGCGGCTGGAAATCCCCAATGTTGAGATTGA
This sequence comes from Bacteroidia bacterium, assembly GCA_035293345.1. Lineage (GTDB taxonomy): Bacteria > Bacteroidota > Bacteroidia > AKYH767-A > 2013-40CM-41-45 > 2013-40CM-41-45. Next base: position 2,400 of record DATDOJ010000196.1, on the reverse strand, counting down.
GGTTGTATGCAATGCCGCTTCCGACAACTGCAAAGTTTGTGTCACCGTTTTGCAGAAGCATCTGTCCGTCAGTCATCATTGTGTCAAGCCCTGACATCTTTGTAAAATCGGAAGTGACTCCTTTGATGGTTGCGATATATTGTTTGTCGTGATAACGGATAAGAGCATTTTCTTCAATGACAGGAACAACAAAATTAACTCCCTGAATTTTTTTCAGTTTCTCTGATGAAACAATATCCGATGAAAAAGTTTTTCCTTCGGCAGAAGTGATTTTAATATCAGGGTCAAAAGAATTGTAAAGCGACTTGACGAGAGTTTCAAATCCGTTGAAGACAGACAAGACAATAATCAGTGCCGATGTTCCGAAAGCAACTGCAATAACAGAAATGATTGAGATAATATTTACAGCACGAGGCGACTTGCGCGAGAAGAAATATTTTTTGGCGATGAAAAACGGGAGATTCATTTTTCGCTTACTATTATTTCCACGCTTTCACTATTAATCCTGTTCCTGTTGAATGGTTCATGCGCACATCAAAAAAATTAAGAACGTAAGCGAACGGATAAACAATCACAAAATAGAAAGGCAAAAGCAGCAAAAATATTTTTGATACTCCGGCAAGTTGTATAGGAAATTTCATGGAAAGTTTCCATGAAATTTTTCCTGGGGTGCCATAGGAATATTTTATTTCTGATTTACTGAATCCTGCCTGTGCAAGTTTGTTTTTCAATTCATCAACGTTGTATCCGTTGCGGACGTGCTCTTCAATAAACGATTCATCTGAATCATCATGAGCATCAGAGCCGCCCTGGTCTGATGGAGTGGAAATAAGAAGCATGCCGCCCGTTTTGAGCGATGTGCAATAATTTTTCAGCACCAGCACATCTTCCTGAATATGCTCCATCACGTCAACACATAAAACCAAATCAAAATTATTTTGTTTTTCAAATTTTGTGAGGTCGGCAATTTCAAAACGCACGTTTCTTGCACCACATCGCTGAAAAAAATTATTGCAGTCGGCAATTTGTTCTTCTTTGACATCAACAGAAAGAATGTTGCAATTCTTAAGATGCTTATACATCCAGAACGAATACTGCCCGAACCCTGCGCCAGCATCAAGGATATTCAGATTTTTGTTTGAGAAATCAGCGTGGCGAAGTTCTCTGTGAATGTGCCAGGCACGAAGCAGCAACAAATCAAGCAGGCGGTAAAATAATTTCCGGAGAAAAGAATTTTGATTGAAAAATTTTCCGAGAGTTCTTTTTACGGGATCGTACTGCATTAGTAATTTGAAAATTAGTCGATTTGTCCCGATAGTTATCAGGATGAAAATAAAAAAAAGAGGAGGACTCCGGAATTTATTTGGCCACCGTTCATTCTCGAAGTCTCAAATTTGCAAATCTTCAAATTACTTTTTCGCGTCTTTCAACAACTTGTCAATCTTCTCTGCATAGTCGAGTGAATCGTCAAGAATAAATTTCAGTTCCGGAATGATGCGGACTTTGAAGCGGATTTTTTCTCCAAGCTTCTTTCGTATCTCACGGTTCTGTTTTGAAATTTCTTCAAAGATTTTCTTTGGATCTTTGCCGCCATACAAGCTCAGGAAGACCAAGGAGATACTTAAATCAGGAGTGATGCGGACTTCGGTGACAGTGAGCAGTGATTTCCCCGTGTTTGCAAACCCTTCTCGCTGAAAAATATCGCCCAGCTCTTTTTGAATCATCCGTGCCACTTTATTCTGTTTTGTCTTGTCCATGTGCGCAAATGTAGTTTACTTGGTTAAAAATGTTTGCAGAAATTTTACCTTGTTTAAGCCTGCAATAACCAAAGGGGCAATTTGCAATATGCAAAGGGCAAAAATTACAAGTTGCCAATTGCATTTTGCCTATTTGCCAATTTATTCCGTAGAATGTTAACAGGAAATATTCCCGCAACAATCTGAACCAGGGACAAAGATTGCCCATACCGACACTAAAAATATCTTTGTCTCGTTAAAGAGCGTCATGAAAAACTATTTCCGTCTCCTTCGATATATAAAAAATTACAAGGGCAATGTGTTGCTGCATATTCTGAGTAATTTAATTTCCGTTGTTTTTTCCCTCGTATCGCTGACCATGATAGTTCCGTTTCTCGATATTCTTTTTGACCAGCATCCGAAGAAGTACGAACTGATGGCTTGGAGTTTATCAGCAAAAACACTCATCAATAATCTTTATTTTTATATCAACCAACTTATTGAACAGGAGGGAAAGCTCAGCGCGCTCATGTTTATCTGCATCATGGTGATAGTGATGTTCTTTATCAAAAATTTTTTCCGTTATATGGCACTTTATTTTATGGCGCCTATCCGCAACGGAGTGGTTCGCGACATACGCAATCAGCTCTACGATAAAATACTC
>DATDOJ010000195.1:0-5227 GCA_035293345.1 Bacteroidia bacterium | reverse complement strand
AAATGATGAATGAAAACTCTCCTGTCGTTCTATCTGTTTTTCCATACAGCAAATCAAAATGGATGGCTGAAAAATGGTTGATGGATTTTTCTTCTCAGTCGGGGATTGAAGCAGTTGCCATTCGCCCCGGAAATGTTTTCGGAACGCGCGACCACACATTCATTGAAAAATATCTTGACGTGATTGTAAAAGGAAGGGCAGGTTTTATCAACCAGGGTAAACACAAAACCTGTCCTACGTACGTTGAAAATCTTTCGCAAGCCGTTTCACTTGCATGCTTTCATCCCGAAGCCCGAGGAGAATCATTCATCATCACTGATGGGCTTGAAATCACCTGGCGCACTTTTACAGAAATGCTTGCAGAAGCAGCAGGGGCACCGAAGCCGCGGCTCTCTATTCCGTTTCATACGGGATATTCATTGGCTTATTTACTGGAGATGATTTATAAAACAGCCGGAAGCAGCAGCGCTCCGCTCTTTACCCGATATCGAATGAGTAACGGTGGAAGAGATTATTTTTTCTCCATCGCCAAAGCAAAAAATATTCTTGGCTATACACCCAAAATAAATTTGGAAGAAGCAATCAGCCGTACGGTTAACTGGTATAAAAACAGAAACAGATAAACTAAAAATTATTTTCAGAACCTTTCCACTCTAATCTTTTTCCAAAACCTAATCTGTTATCTGTAAATTTTATTGTCCGGAGTTCAATTGCCCAGATATTTCCGGAAATGCCAACTGCAAACGGATATTTCTTATAATAAATTTTCCTTGCCAAGGTGAGAACTTTCATTGCAGGTTGAATAAATAATGCTGTAAACTGAATACCCTGTATTCTTGTTTTGTCGAGGGAATCAGGAACAATCGTTCCGGAAACATAATAATTATTCAATGCGATCCTGATATGATTCGTTTCCAACTTGGATTTAAAGATGAGCAGATTTTCTTTTTCCGAGTAAGCGTAAAAACAATTGGCGCAGTAAGGAATATTGTTTTCAGAAACTGCAATCGTCAGGTTGGTGTGCGCGTGGAGAAATGAAATTATTCTTTCATCCATCACCGGGATTCTCTCTTTCACTTCATTCATCTCAGTCAATCAGCATCATTTTTTTTCGCAGCGAGTCAGCCAATTCTTCCAGTTCAAGTTTTTGCTTTTCGCCAAGATCACGGTCGCAATCATCAAAACGGTACATAATATCTTCCAGTTCGTTCTCGGAAAAAAGAGTTTCTGCCATCACGAAGACCTCATCGTTTTCCACAGCAATATGGTCGAGCAAGGCGTTGGCATATTTTTCCAATTCCCCTTGTGCTTCAGTAAACTTCTTTGCATCAAGCTTATTTTCAATGCTTCTAATCATCGCACGAAAATCTTCGTGGTTGTCAAACATTTCCTTGATAACTCCCTCAGCCAAGAGTTCATTCCTTTTGTTCATTTCAGGAAAAAGAATTTCTTCTTCCTTGTAATGATGAAAGCGGTCAGCATAATTCCGGAAGAAAGTGATAAGTTTCCGTATTGTGCTTTCGTACAGTGTATCGTCCTTTCCAATCAGTGATTTTGCCTGTTGTGCTGCGTCAATTGCATTCACGATAATTTTGTGCTCGTCATAAAGCATTTTAAGAAATTTATTCATGATTAATAATTTTATTTTAGAGATAATTCGTTAAAACATCCATCCAGAAAAACCGAAATCATTTCCTTGCGATATGAACGAGAGTAATAATCATTGTCTACTATACGCGGCTTCTTCATGGCTTGCTGAATAAGATTTTCTTTCTTGTCTGATGATGAACCTTTCACGACAATCGGCTTCGGGTCAACACCGCCAAGCACAATTTTTATTTTTCCTTTTTCATTCAATGAAACCACAGTGGTGAGAGAAGTGAAATCCACTGCTTCGCGTGGACGAAGCTTTTTAAACACGCATTGATATTGCATATCCAGCGGAAGAAGAACGGATTTTATCAACGCTGTTCTACTCAGATAACGCGGATTAATTCCATCGCCTGTATAAATTTCTTCCAGCTTTGTGATATGAATTCCGTCTATGTCAGCAATCTCAATCTGAGCATCGCATGCAATGAGCACCGGTGCTGTGTCAGAAACAAATTTTGAGAAGCATGCCTTGGTTCCGCCTGTGGCAATGCAGATATCTCCATCACATTTCAAACAGTAGCCCACTGCCGTGCGCCACCATTCGCTCTGGTTGTAAAAGATGCAACGGTTCTCACATAAAATATTTCCGCCAAGTGTTGCTGTCTTGCGAATCATAGGTGAAGCAACTTCGTGCGCTGCCTGAATCAGCGAAGGAAATTTGTTTTTTATTTCGGGATATTTTTTCAATTCATCCAGACGGATGAGTGAACCGATTTTTAAAAGTTTTCCATCAATGGTTATCTTTTTGAATTCTTCAATGTCTGAAATATCAATCAGGCAATCGGCTTCAACATTTCCCTGGAATTTATTTACGATGACATCTGTTCCACCTGCCAGGTAGCGAAAACTATTTTTGTTCTCAGCCGCTAAAGCGATTGCTTCTTCAACTGTTTTGGGTTTGAGATATGTTTTTTCCGCTATCATTTATGAATAATTATTTTTTGAATGAAAGAAGAATTACCGGATGTTATTCTCAGAAAATAGATACCATTCGTCAAAGCAGAGGCGATGTGAGAAGTGAGATTTGAGATGTTAGATTGAAAAGTTTCTTTGCCAAACACATCATAAATTTTCAATTCAGCATTCTGAATTTTCACTCCTGAATAGTGAATATAAAAGTCTCCGTTTGAAGGATTGGGATAAACAAAAAGTTTATCCTCATAATTTCCATTATCAAAAATATTTGTCAAAGTATCGGGCGCCTGCATAGTTCTGCCATTTATTTTCAGCAGCAGCCCGTCTGTCTGATGGTCTCCATTGATTTGCCCGTTGCCGAAACTTTCCGTCTCGCCTGTGATATAGAGATATGCATCGGACATCGCAACGTCCTTGGCTGTCTCGTTGTGGGCGCCTCCCCAGAAAAGTGAATCGAGAAGTGTTCCGGAGGTGTCATACTTCAAAACGAAAATATCTTTCTGCCCGTTGCCGTAGCTCGAGGTTGCACCAACAACATAAATCGCACTGTCGCCATCAGTAACGAGCGAGCGTGAATCTTCTGTTCCCGTACCTCCCCAGATTTTGCTCCAGAGTAACTGACCGCTGCGCGTGTATTTGTTCAGGTAATTCTGCGAACCATTTCCGAAACTTCCCGTGTAGCCCGTAACATATAACATCGAATCAGAACTCATCGTCATGCCCAGTGCGTCATCATACCAGATACCGCCCCACGTTACATTCCACTGGTATGCGCCATTGCTCCGGCTGAAACACACGAGTGCCGCATCACCATCAAGCGCTATGATGTTTGACTTGTTCACATGGCCGGCAGCGTATATAAAATTCGCATCCATTGCCATGTGCCCGTTGGCTCCGTCAAATTTTCCGAGTGAATTATAATCCCACGTTGATGACCAGACTAACTGCCCTGCAAAATTTATTTTCTGAACCAGGAAGTCCATGTCGTTGGTATTTTGCTGCTGCTTCCATCCTGAAAGATAAATTCCATCGGGCTGAACGATGAGTCCGTCAATTTCCTCGTATCCGTAATCGGGAACAGGATTGTAACTGTATGCCCAGTTGAAATTTCCATTACTCATGTTGAAACTTGCAACAAGTGCATCGCCAGAAACCGGATTGCCTGTGGAATCAGCTCTGCCCGATAAATAAACATCGGGCGCTTTCACGGTCGCTTTGAATGCGATGTCATTGAACGTCCAGCCCCATGATGCCGCCTGATAATTTTGCTGCGCGCTCGAATCAATTTTATAAAGCACGATGCTGTAGTACCAATAAGGAAAAATATCTTTCTCTTCGACCGCCCAGTAAATATTTCCAATGCTGTCAACGTCAACCGCCCATGCAACTTCACCGGTGGAAAGTCCGCGCGTGAGATACCAGAGATTCGATTGTGAAAACGAAATGCACGGCAATGCGATTGCAAGCGGGAAAACTAATTTATACCAGCGTAGCGACATCTGATTTTGAATTTTTATTTATCAGCTCCAACACATCTTCAGCTTTTATCGGGAGTTTCGTGATGCGAACTCCCACAGCATCATAAATCGCATTTGCTATAGAAGGAATTACAGGATGCAGTGCACCTTCACCACATTCCTTTGCACCGAATGGTCCTTCGGGGTCAATCGTTTCTATGATGTTGGTGTGGATGTCGGGCGTGTCAAGCGTTGTCGGGATTTTGTAATCGAGGAAATTGTTATTTACGATTAGCCCGTTGTAATATTTCATTTCTTCCGTCAGCGCCTGCCCTATTCCCATGTGCCACGAACCTTCCAGTTGTCCTTCCACCGCCAGCGGATTAATTGCTTTGCCGCAGTCATGCGCGCCCCATACGTTCAGCAATTTTACATGACCGGTTTGCACATCCACTTTCACTTCAGCCACACAGGCACCGAATGAATACGATGGACTCAAACCAGCGCCTGCTCCTTTGAAGTCGCCACCAAGTTTCGGAGAAATATATTTTCCGCTCACAGTCACGGCACCCCGATTTGCAGTGAGAATGTCAACGGCTTCGTTCCAACTTAAATCAACTTTTTTATCGCTGCTGAAAATCCTGTCTTCCGAGAAAATTAATTCTTCAACAGGAATTTCTTTTTTCTTTGAGACCGCTTCTGCAATTTCTTTTCGAAGATTTTCCGCTGCGTTCTTTGCGGCATTGCCTGCCATGAACGTTACGCGCGAAGAATAACTGCCCAAATCAACAGGTGTGAGAAGTGTGTCAGCCGAGAGAACAAAAATTTTATCCATTGAAATTCCCAGAACCTCAGCAACAATAATTGCCAGCATGGTATCACTTCCTTGCCCGATGTCATTCGCTCCTGATGTAATCAGAACTCTTCCGTCAAAGTCAACTTTCAAATGAACTGTAGATTGAGGAAGCTCATTCCATATAATAGGCAGCGCGCTTCCGCTGATGAAGAATCCGCATCCTACTCCCAACCCGTGACCATATTCCATTTTACCATGTTTATTTTTCCAGCCGGATTGTTCAGCAACTTTCTGAATGGATTCGCGGCTTCCGTTAGATGTGATTCTGTATTGCCCGACTGTCAGCGTGTGTGAGTCCAGAAAATTCTTCATCCGCAGTTCAACAGGGTCCATTTTTATTTTGTGC
>DATDOJ010000194.1:0-4658 GCA_035293345.1 Bacteroidia bacterium | reverse complement strand
GAGCATGCTCGAAGATGTGGTGAATCCTTCACCTCCTTATGAGCAATTAAATTTCTTAACTGATAACGGATTGAAGTGCTGGCAGTCGGGAATGTGTGGAGCGGGCTTCACAGAATTTCATGCCAGCGGGAATGCAGTTTCGCCATTCACTTATTATTATCCTACAGACCCCGAGATGCAGTTTATGCTCGACCTTCACCTCGCAACACAGGCGGGTTCGGAGCGGTGGTTTCACCCCATTTCAACTGGCGCATGGAGACCTACAACAAAGGTTGGCGTTTCAACGGCCACCGGTGTGTCACCCAACCAGGGAGTACTTGCTGTTTATGGACCTGCATTTGGCGACACAGCCAACGGAAGAGTGATGTATGTGGCAGGGCACGACCTCACTTCGGGCGGTGGCGGTGTGGCAATTCAGAACAAAGTTTCCGCCATCAGAACTTATTTTAATTTCATGCTGCTTGCAGGCAAAAGCAGGCAGCTTGCCATCACGGCTACCATGCCTCCCGACTCGTTCGACCTCACCGCTACCTATCCTGTTTCTGTAACAGTTACCACGGGAACTCCTCCTTACACCTATGAATGGACAAGTCAGAACGGTGGAAGCTTCGAGAGCCCGAATGATTCATCAACTGTTTATCATCCGCCTGTAACCACGGCTGACACTTTCGATATTGTAAAGATAAAAGTAACTGACCTTTGCGGTCGCAAAAACTTTGCCTCTGTCCGAATCCGCTCGCAGGGATATCCTGCACTGCCTGTTTCGCTCATCAGTTTCACGGCAGAGCCGGAAGGCAATGAAGTAATACTTAACTGGACAACGGTATCGGAAACGAACAACAATTATTTCGCGCTGGAGCGCTCTGCGGAAAGCATAAACTTTGAGCGCGTGGCAATTCTTGATGGTGCGGGGAACAGCAGTTCGCTGAAAAATTATTCCTGGACAGACAGAAGCCCGCTGAGCGGTGTCAGCTATTACCGGCTCATTCAAACCGACTTTGACGGAAACAGTGCCGTGTTCGGTCCAATCAGTGTGAGAGCCGGGGAAACAACGCTTGCACTTTCGCTCAATTCTGTTTTCCCGAATCCGCACAGCGGCAATTTCTCTGTCACTTACAGTTCTGCCGAGAGGTGCAATACCTTGTTTGAGATTCTCGCCCCGGAAGGAAAGTTACTCTATTCAATAAATCTTGAATCATCAAGAGGAACCAATTTCATTGAATTGAAAACAGAGGAATACGTAGCAGACGGAATTTATTTCATTCGCTTATCGCAGAAGAAAGCAAAGCCGGTAACAGGAATTATGTGTGTGCAAAGCAGGTAACTAAAAATCATTCAGCAATAACTCAATCAAAAACAACCACATCATGAAACGACTCCTACTCATCACAGTAATGTTCATTTTCTTTTCCGCCCAGCTCAGGGCGCAGTATCATGCCGCAGTCGGATTGCGCGGAGGAAAATTCACTTCCGGCATAACCGCGAAATATTTTTTCTTCCCCGACAACGCAAGCGGCATTGAACTCATGCTCGGGCGAACTAAAATAGCCAAGGGCGGCTGGCTGGGAGCTGCATTCTACGAGCATCAGTTCCCGCTCCGCATTCCCATCCTTCAGCTTCCGGTTGATTTCATCGGTGGTGTTGGCGTTCATGCCGGCTATTATCCCAAACGATATTACAAGATTGTGGAAGGCAGCGCTGTTTACTATAATGACAAATGTGTTTCCTTCGGGATGGATGCCATCATCGGGCTTGAATATCTTGTCCCCATCGTGTGGCTTCCCTTTGCCGTGGGTATTGAGGCGCAGCCGTTTGTCGAGTTTGTCAACCAGGGACCTGAGCATCTTGACTTTGCCATCACCCTCAAGTATGTGTTTAATTAATAAAGAATTTTCTGATTACCCATATTAAAAATGTGAGCACGGCACTCACTAATAACATGCTTCCGAGCGGAGCATAAAACTTAAAGTTTTCTTTTTCAATCCTGATGTCACCGGGCAAATGCCCGAGCCAGGAAAATTTATTTCCAAATAATAATATCAGCACACCGAGGAGAATGATTATCGCTCCTATGAGTATGAAAACCTTTCCTGTTTGTTCCATTTTGTTTCGTTGAAAATTTAAGTTGATGCTCTGAAATTAGCAGGCATCCTTTTTTACATTTGTCAAAATTACTTCAATGAAATTTAATTCGGCAAAATCTCCTTCAGAAATTGCTTCCATCATAAAGGCAAAGTCCATCGGCACTTCATCGCTTTCGGTCACAGGCATAAATGAAATCCACATGGTCGAGCAAGGCGACATCACCTTTGTTGACCATGAGAAGTATTACGACAAAGCGCTTTCATCCGCGGCAACATTCATCATCATTGATAAAGAAGTTGAATGTCCTGCAAACAAAATGCTTTTCGTTTCCGCCAATCCGTTCCGCGATTATGTTTATCTCGTTCGACTGTTCCGTCCGTTTGAAGCGGCAGATAAATTCATCAGCGATTCAGCAGTCATCGGAGAGGGGACCGTGATTCAGCCGGGAACATTCATCGGCAATCATGTAACGATTGGAAAAAATTGTTTGATACATTCCAATGTAAGCATCTATGATTATTGTGTTATCGGAGATAATGTTGTGATTCACGCAGGCGCTGTTCTTGGTGCTGACGCATTTTATTTCAAACGCTATCCGGAGGGATATGAAAAAATGCTTTCATGCGGACGGGTTGTAATTCATGACAATGTTGAAATCGGTGCGAACTCAACAATAGATAAAGGTGTTTCAGGCGATACCGTAATCGGCAAAGGAAGTAAGCTCGACAATCTTGTTCAGGTCGGTCACGACACGGTGATTGGTAAAAACTGTTTGTTCGCTGCGCAGGTCGGCATTGCAGGCGTGGTGAAAATTGAAGACGATGTAATTCTCTGGGGGCAGGTGGGCGTGCAAAAGGACTTAACCATTGGCAAAGGCGCAGTCGTGCTCGGTCAATCCGGAATTCCGAAATCGCTTGAAGGAAACAAAACATATTTCGGAAGTCCTGTTCGTGACGCGCGCGAGAAAATGAAAGAGCTTGCACTGATCAAACAACTGCCGGAGATAATTGAAAAGTTGAAATAAATAATAGACCGCAGATTTTCATGATGATTATGATTGACACAGATAATTTTTTAAATCATATTTTATCATGACCATCATGAAAATCCGCGGTCAAAAATATTTCAGATGACAGAGAGTATCAAACACCCGAAAACCGATTCCCCCGCGAACGCTGCCGAACTTCAGTTGGAACTCGGCATCAAGAAAGCGCAGCTCAAATGGCTGCTGCAGATTACTCATGCTATCAACTATAATTTTTCAAACGTTCAGCTTCTCGAAATATTTGAAAAAGTTTTAAAAGAAGAATGTCACCTCTCTAACTATGCGTTATTTTATTTTCATAAAAAATGGAAGTGCATTCTTATTTGTCCTGAAGATAAAAACATAAAATCACTTGCGGAAAAAATCACAGCACAGTTAAACACCACCGGAAAATTTGATAAAGAAAAATTCAGCGAGTGGACAGAAATATTTGAACTGCTCACTCCCGTCAGTCATGAGAAACATCAGTTGGCATATCTCTTCACTTCGGGTTATGATAACAAAGGACGCAAGACACGCAACGAGCTAATCAAGTTTGTCGAGACCATCAACAACCTGATTGTTGTGGCGATGGAAAATAATAATTTCAAAACCATGCGCGAAGAACAGATTGCCATGAAGATAGAGATGGACATGGCAGCGCAGATGCAGATGCTTTTAATTCCCGACATACTGCCGCAGCATGAAGGAATGGAATGCGAGAAACTCTATCTCCCACACAAAGAAGTGGGCGGTGACTATCTCGATTTAATTCAACTATCCGAACATGAATTTGTTTTCTGCATTGGCGATGCCATGGGGAAAGGAATGCCTGCCGCCATGCTCATGTCTAATTTTCAGGCGAACCTGCAGGCGCTGCTGCCGCAGAAGTTATCGCTGACTCAAATTATTGAAACGCTCAACAGCAACATCTTCAAACTCACTCGCGGTGAACGCTACATAACTTTTTTCATCGGTCGCTTTGATATGCGCACGCGCGAACTGCAATATTTTAATGCAGGTCATCCGCCACCGGTTATGCTGCACATGAATGTTCCGCTCAATCTCGACAGCGGCTCCACGTTTCTAGGTTCGTTCGAAAAACTGCCCGAGATGAAAGCAGGAAAAACCTATCTGCCCTCTCCCAGCTTGATTCTTTGTTTCACCGATGGTATCACCGATGCGCGAAACTCCAGCGATGAATCATTCGGAACCGAACGTGTTTTCGATTTTCTATTTTCCGGAGTGCAGGCAAAATCATTAAACGAAATTCATCGCGACCTGCTTTTGAAGATTGATGCATTCCGTAAAGACGAACCGCATCATGACGATATTACGCTGCTGAGTTTGAGGTTTAAGTAAACAATGTTTCTATTCCTTTTCCTTTCCACATTCCCTTGTGAATATCTATCATTGCAACCTCAATGTTGGCGAGTGGTTCACTTTACTTTTACGTGACTGAGGCGTATAACATATAACTAATCACATATAACTTTTTTATGGCGAAGAACACCCCCGAACACGGTTACACGGAAGAAAGCATCCGCTC
>DATDOJ010000193.1:0-8207 GCA_035293345.1 Bacteroidia bacterium | reverse complement strand
GCGCTTGCCGTAAGCATTTCGCCAAGGAAAAGAAGAACGAGCCAGCCCGCGCGCTTGCGGATGAGTTTGTTGAGCGAAACATTGAGGTAGGGTTCTTCGAGCGCCTGCGTGCCTCCGAACTTATGGATGTCTTCGGTGTCTTCTTCTTCCATCACGTCAATGACATCGTCCACAGTGATGATGCCGAGCAGCAATCCGTTGAAGTCGGTAACGGGCAGCGCGTTCCGGTTGCTTTGCTTGAAAATATTTACGGCAACTTCCTGGTCGTCTTTTGCATGGAGGAAAAAAAACTTTCTGTCCATCAGTTCGGAGACATGATGGTCTAACGGAGCGAGGAGAAACTGGCGCACGCGGATGTCATCAATCAGATAGCCGTCATGGTCGGTGACATAAACCATGTTTAATGTTTCGCTGTTCTTTCCATGCAGGCGTATGTAATCGAGAACCTGCTGCACGGTCCATTCTTCTTTCACGGAAATGAAATCAGGCGTCATCAGACGACCGATTGAATTCTCGGGATACTTAAGAAGCGAGAGTGCAACTTTCCTCTCTTCGTCACTGAGGATGGAAAGAAACTTCTGGAGTTTCTTCTCCGGCAGCCGTTCGAAGAGAGCCGTGCGGTCGTCCGGAGAAAGTTTGTTGAGTGTGGATGAAAGCTGCTCGATGGTGAACGATGAGAGCAGCTTATTCTGAATTTTGTAATCAAGATTCTCGAATGTCTTGATGGCTTTCTCCGGCTCCAGAACCTGGAAGACCTTGTACGCATCAATGTCTTTGCTTTCATTGATGATGTCCGCCAGTATTTCCGGAAGCACATCTTTGGTAAGCAGGCGAAGCTTGGCAAGATTATTTGAAACCAGTCGTTCAGAGAGGTGTTCTTTTTCTTCGGTGGTCATAGTTCAGGGACAAGTGATAGGGACAAGGGGCAAGGGATGGGACAGGAGGCAAGGGACAGGGGACAAGGGACAAGGGGCAAGGGGAAAGGGATGCGCCTGAAGTCATTTTTTATTTTCTAATGTGGAAATGGATTTTGAAAGCATCGCGATAATCTCACCAAGTTCTTCATCGCGTATGGAAACTGTTTTTTCAGGCAATAAAAACTTTGCCCTTTTATACCATCCTCTTGTTTCTCTTGCAGACCCTCTTGCGATTCTGAGAAAATGAGGATACTCTTTGCCGTATCCTCTTCCATATCCCTCTTCAATGTTTGCAGAAACAGAACCCGCAGAACGTGTAAGCTGCTTTGCTATTTCTTTTCCTCGAATATCTTTCAAGAGATACTCTGAGTCATTCCAGAAATTGTCCCAAAACTGCAGGGACTTCTGATAAAAGATTACTTCGTCAAGTCTGTCTTTCACGGGAGTAAAATTTTATTGATTATATTTTCATCTAAAAAACTTCATTCAACACAACTCCCTTGTCCCATGCCCCTTGTCCCTTTCACTCTTTTATATTCAACTGCGTAATCACCTGCTTCGGATTCGAAGAAGTGAAAACGGTGTTTCCCGCAACGAGCACATTGGCGCCAGCGGCAACAATGTCTTTGTAATTAACCAAATCCACTCCGCCATCGGCTTCAATGTAGGTGGAAAGTTTTTTACGCTTCACCATGTCTTTCAACCGTGAAATCTTTTCAAACGTATGTGCGATAAACTTCTGTCCGCCAAAACCGGGGTTCACGCTCATCATGCAGACCAAATCAATGTCGGCAAGAATATCTTCCAGCACTTCAACCGATGTGTGAGGATTTAATGCAACGCCTGCTTTCATTCCTTCAGATTTTATTTGCTGAACGACACGATGGAGATGAGTGCATGCTTCATAATGAACCGTCAGAATATCCGCTCCTGCTTTGCGGAAATCGGAAATATATTTTTCAGGGTTCACAATCATCAGGTGAACGTCAAGCGGCTTGGTGGCGACAGTTTTCACCGCACGGATAACGGGCAGTCCAAAAGAAATATTCGGAACGAACACACCGTCCATCACATCGAGATGCAGCCAGCCGGCATCGCTTTCGTTAATCATTTTCACGACTGATTTCAAATCGGCAAAATCGGCTGAGAGAAGTGATGGCGCTACAATAATTCCTGCTGACATAAAGTACTATTCGTTTAAAACCCGGAGAAGTAAATCAGAATTACTGAATGGAAATTTCAATTAACAGCAACTTTCCGCCTACGCGATAAGCGGTATCTGTTATAATCACCGCCCCGAATGCTTTTCCGGTTATCTACCGGTCTGTTGTAAATATAAATCCATGCGCGATGTCGTATTCCCTCTTCGTCAGTAACCAACACTGCTCTTCTTATAAAGAGTGATTTTGATGGCGATGATTTAAAGTATTGTTCATATTTATCCAGTTCTTTCAAAACACCGGTATTATTTAAACGGAAAAGTTTCCCTTTAATATCATGAATGGACTTTTCGCTTTCCTCAATCACCGCTCCGGGATAATTGCCCAGCAGATAAAGCCGACCTTTGACTTTTCCATCACTGATATAGTCGGAATTGTCAATTATTTTTTTTGAAAAATTATTAGACGGTGTTATTAAGGAACCGTAAATGAAAATTTTACTTAGCATATTGGTAACTGGTTAAGTATTCGTTTAACTCTTTGTAACCGTTGATTTTAATATACTTCATTACTGACTCATTGCCTTTGAGATTAAGCAGGTAATAGTGAAACATCATTGCTATATCTGCATCTTTTAACTGTGCGAGTTTTTTTAAAGATACTATAAACTGAAAATAATTAAGGTAGTCAGAGAACTTCGCCTGAAAGACCTTATCATCTATTTTGTTATTAAACTCAACATCGGACATTTTATTATCCCCGCCCTTGTCCAACCACTCTCTTACTTCTTTAAAGTCCTCCCTGAAATAAAATTTGTCCACCAACCCTCCGAGAATTTCTGCACGCTTCATCTTTGAATTTTCAACATACTGGTTCAGCCCGATTATTCCGCCAGCAATGGATACAACAATAGCAATCGAAGGAAGAAAATCCAAAAACATATTAAAAGAATTCTCGCAGCAAATACTCATTAAAAAATTTGTTTATTCGGGTGTAAATATAATGACATATTGTCTTCCCGCTTCCCATTTCTTGATTCAAAATAAAAAGCCCCGATAATTTTCGGGGCTTTTGCTTCTATGCATTATTAAATGTTATCCGAGGTATGTTTTCAGAATATTACTGCGAGAAGTATGCTTCAATCGCCTGATGGCTTTCTCTTTAATCTGGCGCACACGTTCGCGCGTGAGATCGAAGTACTGTCCGATTTCTTCGAGCGTCATCGGCTGGATGACACTAAGACCGAAGTATAAACGGAGAATATCTGCTTCGCGCTGCGTAAGTGTTTGCAATGCCCTTTCAATTTCCCTGCGCAATGACTCAGTCAGCAGTGATGAGTCGGGCTGAGGGCTGTCTTCCGATTGCATCACATCCATGAGCGTGCTGTCTTCACCATTCGGGAGCGGAGCATCCATGGAAACATGACGACCGGAACTGCGCATGGTGTCTTTAATATCAGTGAGAGAGATATCCAGCACATTTGAAATTTCTTCCTGGGTAGGGTCGCGCTCGAATTCCTGTTCGAGCTTCGCAAATGCCCTGTTGATTTTATTGAGCGACCCGATTTTATTGAGAGGCAAACGAACTATCCTGCTCTGTTCCGCCAACGCCTGCAAAATGGACTGACGAATCCACCACACGGCATAGGAAATGAATTTGAATCCGCGTGTTTCATCAAAACGTTCTGCGGCTTTTATGAGTCCGAGATTTCCTTCGTTAATCAGGTCTCCAAGCGTGAGTCCCTGGTTCTGATATTGCTTGGCAACGGAAACCACGAAGCGCAGATTCGCCTTCGTTAATTTCTCCAATGCTTTCTTATCTCCCTGTTTGATTTTCCTGGCAAGTTCAACTTCCTGCTCGGCTGTGATGAGGTCCACTTTGCCGATTTCCTGCAAATATTTTTCGAGCGACTGGGTTTCGCGGTTTGTAACCTGTTTTGTAATTTTTAGCTGGCGCATCCGTATTTTTTGTGTTTTAAATTCGGTTTGTGAAACGCTCATGCAGGCGTTTGGTTACAGGTGTTTTTTGCACTTGTAAGATTTATGGTGGAAACGATAAAACGCAAAAAATATTTTTGGCTAATTGCAACCTTTTATTAAAAGCGTCTGCCGAAAATGTAACCCAGCGGGACGTATAAATGCACAGGGAAATCTGATTACCTGAATATCATCACTTCAGCTTCCTCTCCCTCCACTCTCCATCCACGATACATGCCTGTGGAATTAAAAATGAGTTCAATGTTGGCATTGGCATCAACGGCAATCAAGCCGCCTTCGCCTCCGGCATCTTTAAGTTTTTTATTGATAACAAATTCACATGCTTCTTTCAGCGTCATGCCTTTATATTCTATCAGGCATGAGATATCGTACGCTGCCACATATCGCAAAAAATATTCTCCATGCCCTGTACAGGACACAGCACATGTGTTATTATTTGCATACGTTCCTGAGCCAATGACAGGCGTGTCACCTACTCTGCCGAAACGCTTGTTAGTCATTCCACCTGTTGAAGTTGCCGCAGCGAGGTTTCCTTCTTTGTCAACAGCGACAGCGCCAACGGTTCCTTT
Source organism: Bacteroidia bacterium (assembly GCA_035293345.1). Classification (GTDB taxonomy): domain Bacteria; phylum Bacteroidota; class Bacteroidia; order AKYH767-A; family 2013-40CM-41-45; genus 2013-40CM-41-45. Next base: position 3,564 of record DATDOJ010000193.1, on the reverse strand, counting down.
GGGCGCATCGTCAACGTGGTCGAGCTGGGTTTCGTTGGTGTGCTTTATTTTTTCCCATTGTTCGTAGCGGTACTGCGAAAAGAAATAGTTGTCGTTTTCAAAATGGAGGCGGTATGTGCGGGCAAAATCTTCAGCGCCTTTGCCGCATAGAAAAACCTGCTCGTTGGATTGCATGATGCAGCGGGCAAGAATAATTGGATTACGCACATTGCTGACCCCGGCAGCGGCTCCGGCTTTTATTGTTTGCCCGTCCATGATGGCTGCATCCATTTCATGCTTTCCTTCATTGGTGAACACGGAGCCCTTTCCCGCATTGAAGAGTATATTGTTTTCGAGCGAGCGCACAGCGAATTCAACTGCGAGCAGAGCGCTTCCACCGGTTTCAAGAATGGCGTGTGCCCCGTCAACCGCCTCGCTGAGCCCGGCTAAATATTGTTTCTCAAGGTCTGCAGTCAGATTTTTTCTTGACACCGTTCCTGCTCCTCCGTGAACTGCAACTGCAAATTTTTTTGACATGTGAATAGTTATATGTTATACGTTATTGGTTATACGGATACGTTGTCATATAACGTATATCGTATAACTATTTTCGGAATTTTATCGCATGCAAATATCTTTAAACTCACAATATGTGCAACGGTCAATATCTTCTGTTTGAGCAAAAGGGATTCGTGAATCCGTGATTTCAGCAATAAGTTGTGAAAGTCGGCTTTTGAATTCGCTTACTTTATCTTCAGCAAGCGGCAAAGAGCTATCGTTCAGATACTGAGCGCCACCAGCAATTTCCCGCAGCACATAAATTCCTGCAGCAGGCAATTCCCCGCCACTGACCGAAGCAAACAACAGCACATAAAACATCAATTGAAACAATTCCTTTTTTTCCGTGCCGGTAAATAATTCTTCAACATCTTTATACTTCAGTGAATTCACCCGTCCGGATTTGTAATCAACCACGCGCGACACTCCGTTGATTTTGTCGGCACGGTCAATGATTCCGTAAAGCGTAACATTTTTCTTTTCACTAACTGAAAACGGAGTGTAAATATTTTTTTCAAGGAAAAGAATTTCGATGGGAACTTGTTTGATATCAGCATCGAGTATTTTAGCGGTTAATTCTTCCACCGCTCTTTTCATAAGAAGGTTTTTTCCATAAAGCGTTGCCGCCTTCTGTGGTATCTCTGCAGCAAAAACGCCTGAAACCGTTTTTGAAACTTCTTCTTTCAACTGTGCAATTATTTTTTCATCAAGAATTTTTATTCCTCCATACAAACTCTTCATGCTTTCATGGAGCAGCGTGCCGAAGGTTTTTTCATCAATCTCATCGGTCATATCTTCGGCTTGCTTCAAGCCCGCAACATAGCGGAAGTAAAACTGCAGCGGACAGTTGATGTAGCACAAAAGTTTGGACGTGGAAAAAGAATTAGAAGCATTGGCTTTATCATCTGCCTTAAAAAACCTATCGAGTAGTTTCATCACGTCAGTGTCCTTCTTTACAACAATCGGCTCGACATCGCGCAGGTGCACCGGAGTGGTTATCAATTCCTCTGTGATATTTGCTTTGTCTTTGAGTTCATGAGTGAGTTGGAGAATGAAACGGCTCTTTTCTCCTGTCGCGAGTTTTTTTACTTCCGTGTCATAGAGCAGATAAATATTTTTCGCCCGTTGCAGCAGGCGATAAAAGTGATACGAAGAAATCGCGTCCTGTTCAGTGAACACCGGTAAGCCGAATGATTTGCGCAGTACAAACGGAATAAAACTTCCGTGGCGCGATGAAGAAGGCGGTGTACCTTCATTGAGGTTCAGGAGAATCACATTTTCAAAATCGAGCGCGCGCGTTTCGAGGAATCCCATCACCTGCAATCCGTTCAGCGGTTCTCCGCTGAAAGGAATTTTCAGCGCCCCGATATCTTCGAGAATCAGATTCCATAACGTGCCGGATTCAATCTGCGGCATTCTGCGTGCAACGATTTCCCTGAGCCGCGTGAGCCGTGAATAGAACCCGGCTATGCACTCCACATCAAGTGAGGAAAATGATTCTGCGGTTTCAGTGTTCAGTAAAAGCAGTTCAAGCAGCGAGGTAAGCGAGGAGAAAATATTTTCGATACTATTGTCTTGTCTGAAAATTATTTTTCTGTATGCCGGAGCATTTATGTCAACCAGAACTGAAGCGGGAACATAGACATATTCAACTTTTTCAATTTCATGAAATAATTTCCCGGTATCGTCTTTATCAAGAGAAGTAATAAACGGATGGAGCAAAATCTCTTTCACATCCCTGTGATAGAAAAGTAATTTATCCTTTTCCCCTTTACCGTGCTTGTGCAAATTGAACAGTGCCTCCATTAATGAGAACAACGGTGATTGCGATACCGGATAACCCATCGTGATGTTAAACCGCTGCGTTTCCGGAGGCAGCGAGTGAAGCACAGGCAGCAGCATTCTCTCGTCAGGAAGGACAATGGCTGTCCGCTCTTCTGCAATGCCCGGCAAATTCTCTTTAAAAATATTTTTCGTAATCATGCCTGCCGCTTTCGCCTGCCCGACCTGCAAAGGAATTCCGATGATGCGGATGTTCTTTTTTGCTTCTGATAAATTATTTTCATTCCAATTGAAATTGTTTCCGCTTATCAAAGAATTGCTGCGGAGAAAATGTCCTGCCTCGTGTGTAGGATTGTTGAAATAATATTCATCGGAATCCCAAAACAATTCCGCCCGGCTTTTATCTCTAAGTGCATGGATTATTTTTTCCTCTGATGCAGACAGTGCATAGAATCCGGCAAAGACAAAATATTTTTCCTTAATCGTATTGATAAATTCCGCATCCGACATTTTTTCTGCCGCCAGCCGGTAAGCCATTCCTTCATAGGCAAGATTTTTTTCTGAGAGAATTTTTTGAAAGTCAGAGTAAATAACAAACAGCTTATTCCACAATTCAGAGAACTCTTTTTTTACTGTGCTTTGTTCGCGGGCAAAAAACATTTCCGCAAACTGCCGGATTTCCTCTTGTGTTTCGGGCGACTACCCAAACTGGTCATCAATATCTTTCAAGCCGGAAAGTGTGGCGAAAATTTTCTCAGAGTTCACAAGCCAGCGGTCAACTTCGTCAAAATCCTTAAGAAGCATTTTTCCCCACGGATAAAAACTGTCGAAGGACTCACCGGGAGAATAGTTGGAGTACACCGAATAAAGTTCCGCCACCAATTCCAAATCATCGGGAATGGTCGCAGCGGAAATTGAAAGAATAAAATCGTTGATGGCAACAATCTCAGGCGACCAGACAGGCGCTGTGATTTGCTCCGAAAGATGTTTCCTGAAATACAAACACGCCCTGCGCGTAGGTAAAATCACGACAACATTGCGGAGGTTATCTCCGTGCTTTTCTAAAACCGCGCTGGCGACTTTGCCGAGAAATGTCTGCATGATTTCGTTTGCAAAAATGAATCTGCAATATCAGCATTTGAAATTAATTGCATGAAAAAATATTTAACGCGGAGGGCACAGAGAAAAATGCGCAGAGATTCGCAGAGATTAATTTAAAACTATATAAGGAAACCGGAGCCGGAT
>DATDOJ010000192.1:0-4068 GCA_035293345.1 Bacteroidia bacterium | reverse complement strand
CTTGGTGTGGTGATGCTCACATACAACGCATGGTTCACCCTAATCATTTGCCTTGTCTATTGGATTTATTACGAGCGCATCATGTTTGCCGAAGAACAATTCCTGACGCGGAAATATAGTGAGGCATACACGCAGTGGGCAACGGTGACTCCCGCATTCATTCCATCGTTTCGTTTATGGCAGAAGCCGAAAAAGAATTTTAATTTCCGCAAAGTGCTGCGACAGGAAAAGAACGGTTTGCTCGCTGTATTTCTTTTATTCTTCATCATCAGCGCTGCCACGCACGGATTCGACATGAGTATTTTTCTTTCTCAGCAATTGTATATCACCATCGGGCTTGCGGCTACGCTCGTGGCTTATCTTGTGCTGAAGATTTTGAAATACAACACTTCGGTGTTGAATGACAGGCAATAAAAAACCGCCTTCAAACCCTGCCTGAACTTTTTCACCTGCTGACTTTCGCAGCCAATCATTCACCAAACAATTTATCCATAAGTTGTTTTGAGAATTCGGTTAAGTGATAAAATCTTTTCTCACCTTTCTGAATGAGTCCGTGGCGGTGCAAGGTCGGGAGATGCTTTGCAAATCCGGGTTTGCTCAGGCGTGCTTCCCTGCGCAGGTCATGCCCGAGACCTTTTCCGCTGTTATGCAAAAAGAGCAGCTCCTTTGCCACGTTGCGGAGCTTGCCATCGGAAGTGCGCACATGAAAAACTTTGCGCAAGTGCATAGCCAGCGTATCTATCGCCTCGTCATCAACTTCAATATGCTTAGGCGCAGTTTTGCGCACAGGGGTTTCGGGCGCAGGCGGTGGTGTTACGGTTTCGGGCATACCGTAAACAGCAAGTTTTATGCGCTCCTCCATTTCCGATATATCACTTGAAACAGGTTTTATACAATCCTTATTTTCTGACTTAAGTGTTTCACCGCTGCTTATACCATCCATATTTTTTACTATAGGTGTTTCACCGCTGTTTATACCATCCATTTTTTTTACTATAGGTGTTTCACCGCTGTTTATACCATCCATATTTTTTAGTATAGGTGTTTCATCGCTGTTTATACCATCCATTTTTTTTACTATAGGTGTTTCACCGCTGTTTATACCATCCATTTTTTCTGACATAGCATTCGGAACAGTTTTTATACCATGCTCACTTTTCAGTATATCATTTTCTCTCTTCAAAATGGCTATGTGATTAATGAGGATATCAATAACAGCGGTCAGTCGCTGTACTTCATTTTTGAGGTATGCTGTTTCTTCCATGATTCATGTATAAGAAAAAGTTGAGGTATGATTTTTATTTCTGTTTATGCAATATGCAAAATGCCGCACAGGTTGTGTAACGGTTTTTTATTGAGGAATATTTTAATGCGTCTGCATTTCAGTCACAATTGCCCGGGCAGAAAATCGGGGCAACAATAAAGAAATTATTTGAAGCGGTTATCGGTTTTAAAACCGCGTCCGGCAGCATCGGGACAATGGAAAAAGAATTCGGGGAACCTATAAAGAACTCTGAAGTGTTTGTTTCAGATTTATTTCGACAGCACTATTTTCCGCGTAATGGTTTGCTCGTTGTTTCTTAGCTGAACGAAATAGATTCCGTTGGGCTGCGAAGAAAGATTCAGGATTAAGGATTCAGGATTTGGGATTATTTGAGAATATGCTTTTTCTCCCAGCACATTGGTGATTGTAATTGTTGAATTATTGAATTGTTGATTTGTTGATTGGATGGTGAATGTGCCGGTGGTTGGGTTGGGGGAAATGGTGATGGAGTTATCATTAGCCATTAAGTCATTTATGCCAATGACAGGAGGAAAATAATAATAGGTGCTGTCGCCGGATATTATTAAAGAACCAATCGTATCAAAATATTTACCCGCATAACTTTTCATGTAATTGTTCGAATCATAGGTATAAGTCCTTATCCAGTCATTCACCCATGCGCTGCCGTTCCAGGTTTGATACCACCAACTTGTCCGGTTATTATTGGCATCGTAATTATAGGTATGAATCTGGTCATTTATCCATGTGCTGCCGTTCCAGGTTTGGGTTAAACCACTTGTTCGGTTATTATTGGCATCGTAAGTATATATATTAAGCTGGTTATTCACCCATGCGTTGCCGTTCCAGGTTTGATATAGATAACTTGTCTCGTTATTATTGGCATCATAAGTAAGTGTAACAAAGAAATTATTCACCCATGCGCTGCCGTTCCAGGTTTGATATAAAAAACTTGTCTGATTATTATTAGCATCATAAGTATATGTATGAAGTTGGTTATTCTCCCAAGTGCTTCCGTTCCAGCCCTGATACAAATAACTTGTCTGGTTATTATTTGCATCGTAAGTATATGTATAAAGATAGAAATTTAACCATGCATTGCTAACCCATCCTTGACGTAAATGATTTGTCTGGTTATTATTTGCATCATAAGTATAAGTATGTAGATTGGAATTTACCCATGTGCTGCTAATCCAGTCTTGTTCCAAATGACTTGTCTGGTTATTATTGACATCATAAGCATAAGTCATAAGCTCCATATTTATCCATACGCTTCCTCCCCAGGTTTGAGTCAAATAACTGGTCTGGTTATTATTGGCATCGAAGACATAAGTATCTTGATAATAGTTTATCCATGCGCTGCCATTCCAGGTCTGAATCAAATAACTTAATTGGTTATTATTAGCATCATAAGTATAGGTCTTACGCGAGAAATTTATCCATGCGCTGCCATTCCAGGTTTGTTGAGTTTGATTAAGCAGATTATTATTGGCATCATAGACAATATTTATAACTTTCTGATATGGATTAATATCCCATCCTGCTAAGCTGGTATTCCAATGCCAATAATAAATGCTGTCATTAAGTTGCTGTGCAGCAGCCCCCGCATAAAAACCGCTTAAGAAAAACAACACAAGAAATAATTTTCTCTTCATGGTGCTTTTGTTTTGAAAGGATAAAGATAAGGATGTTTTACAAAGCAAACTTTCAGCCGCAAATCTTTTATAATTAATATTGCAATCCATTAATAAAACCAGGCAATGGAAAAACTACTCAAAGACGATTACATCCACGGAGGTACGCAGAAGGACTTTTACAATGACAACGAAAAAGAATTCTGCCGCTGCCCGTTTTGCGCTCAGGATGATTACACCACGCTCGGCACCGAGCGCGGGCTGTCCGTTGTGCAATGCAAAAACTGCGATTTAATTTACACCAACCCCCGCGCCAAAGACGCACAGGAAAACTATTTTGGCGATGCCGAAATATTCTTCAACGAAGCGCGCCTCATTTTCCGCGGCAAGAAAACCCATCACCGCGACAGGAATTATGAATATGAAATTGCGCACATCAAAAAAATAAAACCCCGCGGGCGTTTCCTCGATGTGGGCACCAACATGGGATTCTTTCTGCGCAAAGCCAAGCAAGCCGGCTTCGACACCGAAGGCGTGGAACCAAGTCCAGCGCTTGCGAAAATTGCGAGTGAGAACTGGGGCTTGACCATTCACAACTCCTTCCTCGAAAAAGCAAACCTGCCCGGGAACAGCTACGATGTGATTTCACTCGTTGATGTTTTCGAACATGTGTCGAACCCGAAGGAACTCCTCAAGGTGAGTTACGAATTGCTGAAGCCGGATGGCATCATCGCCATTAAAGTTCCCAATGGCGAATACACACGCTTCAAAGCAAAACTCGCCTACCGCACAGGCAAAGCAGCGAATATGAATGTGTGGGATTGCTACGAGCATGTTGTTCACTACACTCCGCAAACCTTCCGCAAGATGGTGGAAGCAAGCGGCTATAAAGTGAGGACGTGTTTCATTCCGCTTCCCATTCACTCGCCCATCTGGGCAAACCTTGTGGGGCATTATTATCAATATCCTTCACCCTTCATTCTCGACTGGAAAAGAATCATGCTCAGGAATTTATTTTTCTATATCGGTAAAATAGAATTCGCTCTCCGCGGCAAAACAAAGTTCGGTCCTGATTTGATGTTTATTGTTGAGAAGTCATAGTCCTAATCCTAATCTTAGTCCATTTTTTTTCTGCTGACTAAGATTTACCGG
>DATDOJ010000191.1:0-2332 GCA_035293345.1 Bacteroidia bacterium | reverse complement strand
AGCTAATAGAAGCATCAGTGGCTGTAACACCGGAAGAGGTTAATCCGGTCGGCACTGCACACGTTGTGGCAGTAGTAAATGTTACAACAGAAGAGAATGCTGATGTATTTGAGTTGCCGCAGTCGGTTTGTACATTCCACTCATATCCCGTTGATGGAAGCAGAGACGAAACAAGCACTGAGGTCAAAGAAGTGGAGATGGTTGTCCAGGAAGGAGCTCCAACAGCTCTGTATTGTACATTATAGCTTTGAGCGCCAGTAACAGCAAGCCATTTAAATGATGCTGAAGTGGTGCTAATGTTGACGGTATTCAATCCTGTCGCAACGTTACATGGAGGAGCAGGCGTGGTAAATGTTACCGAATTTGTCCAGCCACTGGTTTGGGTAGCGCTGCACTTTGTCTGCACCTGCCACTCATAATTAGCGGATTCTGTCAACCCTGAAATAGAAACTGAGGTTGCAGTAACTGCATTTTGGGTTGTCCAGGTTGAAGTGCTCACAATCCTGTACCTTATATTATAATTAAGCGCATTGGAAATAGCACCCCAGTTGAGCGTGGCAGAAGAAGCCGTGATTGCCGTGGTGCTTAACCCTGTCGGCTTATTGCAGGCAGCAAGAGCGCTCTGCGAAAAAATTAATCCGCTCATGACTATGGCAAGAGCGATTATTTTACCTGTAATTGTTTTCATGTTTATTTAGTTTAAGTGTTTAATTTATTTTTAAGATTTACTTGTTGAATGATGCTTGAAAAAGTCAGAAAAATAACTGATAAAAAAAACTCAGTCATTCATGACGTTGTCATTACAGCATAATACCTGATGTGTAAAATTGTTTTCATGTTACTTGATAATGTCAGCGTTAATCAAGATTAAAAAAAAATGAATTTCAATCGCGAGGTGAAAGTAGAGTAGTAATTTTGAATACGGAAATATTTTTTTAGAAATGATTTATAGTAATGAGCAAATTGTTAAAATTTTTAGATGTGAATGAGAATAATGCTATAAAATCTTTATTGAGTAACGTCACGAAAGTAAGTATCCATGCGGGTTTCACAAGTATTGCTCATATTTTAATATGAACACTGTGTTTATAACTTTATGATATTTTAATGAAAAACAAAAAACTTTGGCATGAAGAAAATTATGCACTTTGCCTGTTTAGTTTTGCTTTCAATATAAATCAACCTATATGAGCAACAGAATAACATCTTTAGAAGAATACGACTCTGAATACAAACACTCCGTTGAAAACCCGGAATCGTTCTGGGAAGCGCAGGCGGAGAATTTTGTGTGGCGAAAAAAATGGGACAAAGTTCTTGAATGGAACTTCACTGAGCCGGATGTAAAGTGGTACTCCGGAGGCAAACTCAACATCACTGAAAATTGTCTCGACAGGCATCTTACAAAACGTGGAAATAAAACAGCCATCATCTGGGAACCGAATAATCCGGATGAACAGGGGAGAAATATTTCCTACAGCGAATTGCATGCTGAAGTTTGCCGCTTCGCCAACGTTCTCAAAAATAACGGAGCAAAAAAAGGCGACCGCATCTGCATCTACATGCCCATGGTTCCTGAACTGGCTTTCGCTGTTCTTGCCTGCGCCCGCATCGGGGCGATTCATTCCGTGGTGTTCGGAGGATTTTCTTTTCAATCGCTGTCCGACAGGATTCATGATGCGGAGTGCAGCATCGTCATCACTGCTGACGGAGCGTTTCGCGGTGACAAAAATATTCCGTTGAAAAAAGTGGTTGACGAAGCGCTCCTCACCTGCCCTTCCGTAAAAAAAGTCATTGTCCTGAAACGGACTAACACGGAGGTGCAAATGAAAGCCGGAAGAGATTTGTGGTGGAACGATGAAATAGAAAAAGTCAATTCTGTTTGCGAACCCGAAGTGATGGACAGCGAAGACATGCTATTCATATTATATACCAGCGGCTCCACAGGAAAACCAAAGGGCGTGGTTCACACAACTGCCGGCTACATGGTGTTTGTTGATTACACCTTCCGGAATGTTTTTCAATACAACGATGGCGATGTGTTCTGGTGCACTGCCGATGTGGGCTGGGTTACGGGACACTCCTATTTAATATATGGTCCGCTGCTTGCCGGGGCGACCACCGTCATGTTCGAAGGCATCCCCACTTATCCCGATGCAGGACGGTTCTGGAAAGTGATTGACAAACACAAGGTGAATATTTTTTACACCGCTCCCACAGCCATCCGCTCGCTTGAAGCGATGGGATTGGATTTTGTGAAACCATACATACTCGATTCGCTGCGCGTACTCGGAACGGTTGGTGAACCCATCAACGAAGAAGCATGGAACTGGTA
>DATDOJ010000190.1:0-2117 GCA_035293345.1 Bacteroidia bacterium | reverse complement strand
ATCTCCGGATGAATCTATGCTGGCTCTTGCAAATTTCAAGCAGCAATCCAACTTTAATATAAACAATTCTGATGTAACGGTAATTCATCTTTTACCAAATGGAGATTTAAATACATCGCTTGGTGTGAACGGACTGACACGAATTACGATTGATAATACGAAACAATACACCGGAATAGAATTTTCTCCTGATAATTTAAAATTATTCGTTGGCGCAAAAAATGTTGGTATTCATTGGATCGACATTCCGAATAATTTTACGCCAATGGGAATCATTAGTTCACTTACTGCTCCATACGGAAATTCCCAGCTCGAAACCGCTTTCGATGTCAATGGAAATTATTTAATTTATGCAGCCTCGTCATCTACTGATTTAAGTGCTATTGACCCTTTTCCGGCAATTCCTACTTTTACATCAAACGCAATTACTTCTATAAATCCATTTGTTGTTGATCCCGCAGCGTCACCGTATGTACAACAACAACTTCAGAATTTCTTGCTATTGCCAGACCAAATTGATGGTGAGGTATATCAAGATTTTGCTCCTGATTTGCCTACCGAGCCAAATTCCTGTTGTCTTTTCAATTCAGATTTTACTGTTATCCAACCGTTCACTGCCGCAGTGATACGGCAAAGAGAGCAAGAGTTGAAGAAGTCGCAGCGGATGGAACGACAAAAGATTGCATCGAAGCACAATCCCTTCTAAAATTAGTTTTCGGATTACAATTTACAGAGTACATAGAACCTGTTTCAAATCAGAATTTACGTATTGCCGGAAATGAATTGCAAAACACAGCACGTATTTCCAATTCAGGAAAAATTTATCCGAATCCGAATAGCGGAACAATGCAGTTTGACTATTCGCTTGATGAAGACCACACGGGAAGCTTACAGGTTTATGATTTATCCGGAAAATTACTACGAAACTATCAGCTTGAACAAGGCTCAAACAGCTTACAACTTTATCTCGAGGAATTAGATAACGGCATATACCTTTATCAGTTCATCATTAACGGTGAAATGAAATCCTCTGATAAACTCATAATCATAAAATAGTGTTTTCATTGTTTGGTTGAACAAGGCCCCGCACAACTCGCGGGGCTTCGTTTTATCTGCCTTTAGGTGGGCTGAACTGTATTTTCGTAATTTTTTTTGCTGCTGTAAGCCGCTGATTCTCATCGGCATGTCGCCCGCTATGCCTTTTTTATTTTCCGATTCTGTTACATATGGGTTTGGGCCTCGTTTAAAACCTCGATTTCGGCAAAACCGAAAATAAAAATTGAGGAGCATGGCATTAATAAACGAGCTTGCGCGAGAAGCAAAAACCCTTCACAAAAAGGGCAACATCGAAATTGCGAACGCGGTTTTCGATATTCCGGCCCGGAAAATAAATTTCGAATTCCACGGTATAAAATCCTACAAGATAAGCCCGCACATTTTATCGTTGCCGGGACGTTTTTTTGGTTTTGATGTCTATCTGACTGGGGTCATGGACAGGAAACGCAATCCTCATATAGACATTATTGCGTGTTATAAGCGGATGTCTCCGGGTGTTTATTGCAGAAGAAAAATGTTTCTTCTCGTAAAGGGCAGCTACGCTGAGTGTGATTTCATCGTGCTGTATTTCGAGCTGTTTTATCTGCGAAAAAGATGTAAGTTCAAAATTATAGATGTACCACCTGAAGAAAACCGATGGGCATGAAAAAAAATCACCATATGAAAAAACTTGTTTTTGCTGATTACTTTTTGCTAGAATAAGAAGGGTATTGGCCGGTTTCTTGAGTCAATTGACGGCAATGGAACAGTCCATTATTTCAGCTTGGAAGCAATGGCTCCGGCAATCCCCCGGTTTCGCGGTACATCCTGCTTCCAGAAGGTTTGTGTTCAATTTTCGATGCTGACCAACCCTGAGGGGGGAAGTGAATTCATTCAAAACGAGTTCCTCGCCAATCATACTGTTGATCCGCGAAAGGAAATTATCGAAAAGTTTCTGGAATATACTCACGGTGACGGTAAAATAGTTGTTTATAGTGAAAACGTAGTTAAAAAGCGACTACGAGAGCTGGCGGAATTGTACCAAGCAAAATACGCATCGGAAATTCGAAATAGAATCAGCC
>DATDOJ010000189.1:0-14563 GCA_035293345.1 Bacteroidia bacterium | reverse complement strand
CTCGCGGAAGGCATCGCTTCGTGCCAGCAAATCCATGCTCGTGTTCCGGAACTGCCACAGCTTGGTTGCCTGCGACTGCGTAATTTCCGGACCCAGCAAATTGGCGAACTGCGGACCGAGCGTTTCGATGGCATCGCGCACATACGATTCGCGCTGCTCGTCCACCGATGGCGTATCGCCACGCTCGGTGGTGGAAAGATTGAGCGGCTGTCCGATGACGGTTTCCAGCTCTGTCTTTGCCGTGCCCAGCGCGTTTTCAATTGCCGTTTGCTGCAGGGGGGTGTAGTTTATGTTTAAGTTGTCTATAAGTGGCATGTTGTTACATGTTTTATAGTTAACCGTTAGTGATAATTTCTATAGCGGGTTAAAATGACAACCCGCTTGCAGCGGAGGAGCTGCGCCTTGCGCTGCCGGTGTTTAAAGAGACGCTGGGAAAAAAAATCTCAACGGCTCTGTCCCTGGCATCCCCTGAACGGGAGTAAGGTGTAAAAATATTTCTGCGGTGTGGTGTGCATGAAATCGTGCGGAGAAAAAAGTGTTTTCAAAAAGGATTTCATGCGGTGATGATTTTATTTATCAGCCAAAAGTAAACGATGGGAAAATAATATGCAAGAGAAAAGAAAAATAATTCGCCTGCCTGTCCAACCTTTTCTGTTTTTATTTCATCTTACATATTGATAAGGCTACTGATTCAAAAGGATAATAAATGCAAAACATCGTTTCCAACGTTCTCGATTCGCTTCAGGTTGTGTACGGCAAAGCTGAAGTGAAAGAAACGCTCAGCGCCTTTGAGTTCAATGGCGAAGCTGTTCAAAAAAACACTTTGCTGCAACTGAACAAGGGACACATGTTTGCGGGGAATGATTTGCTGCCGCTGCAGGAAGGCGAATTTTATTTTGTTCCTGCCGGTGCAAATTTCTTTGCGCGGTTCGGAAGGGCGGGCAAGAATGCTTCTGTCAGTCCTGAAAATCTCGATGCCGCCACCGGGCAATCCATTTACATGGGCAACATAAATTCTTTTCAGAACATTTCGGAAAAGAATACTGTGTTCACTGTCTTTCAGTTCGGCACGCTGCTTCATAAAGCCGTTCCGTTTTTTTCCCTGCTTGGTCTTAAACCGTTTGTGCTGCCCGCGGATGAGCAGTTGAAGTTTTTCCTCCACCAGCTTTGCATGGAAGAAGAACAGGAAAAAGTCGGCAAGTCCATTCTGATAAAAAATTATTCGAGCGAAATTGTCATTCTCCTGTTCCGCTACTTAGTCACGCAGAAACAATTTTCGGAAAACATCGAGAAAGTAAATTACCTGTTCGATGCCCGGCTGGTAAGAATCATAAAATACATCGGGGAAAATCTTGGCAAGGATTTATCGAACAGCCGGCTTGCCGAAGTTGGATTGCTTTCGGAGGATTACATCAGCCAGTTTTTCAGGTCGCTCACCAAACGAAATCTTCAGGAGTATGTGGAAGAGCAGCGCCTGAAGAAAGCATACGACCTCGTCCTGACCACTTCCGAGAGCATGAAAGAAATTGCAGTGCGTGTCGGATTCAAAGACCCGGCATATTTCAGCCGCAGGTTCAAACACAAGTATGATATGAAAGCAACGGGTGTCCGCAAAACCGAGAAGATGATGCACATCGTTGCGGCATAGATTCTTTTAGCATTCGGCATATTTCAAATTAATCAGCATCCACTTTCTTTAGCTTCTCTGTTTCGTAGTTTCACCCCCGTGAACCGGAACGTTAAAACACATCTTGCACTCGCAGCGGTCAATATTTTTTACGGAGCCAATTACAGCATTGCAAAAATTTCTTTGCCTGCCTACATCGAGCCGGCAGGATATATTCTCCTTCGTGTTTCCGCTTCAGCGTTGCTTTATGCCCTGGCGTGGTATTTTGTTTTCAGAAAAGAAAAAAATAAAATAGAACGTGGCGACTGGATGCCGCTGGCATGGTGCGCATTCACCGGTGTGGCTGTCAACCAGCTTTTGTTTTTTAAAGGGCTTGCCATCACTTCTCCTGTCAATGCTTCGCTCATCATCACGTCCAACCCGGTGCTGGTGATTGCCGTGGCTTATTTTGTGTTGTCTGAAAAAATCACCTGGAGAAAATCACTCGGCATTCTTTCGGGAATTTCGGGAGCGGTATTTCTGATTCTTGCTGAAAACAAAAACTCTTCTGTGGAGAGTTCGCGCCTTGGCGATTCATTTATTCTGATGAACTCGTTTTGCTACGCCATTTATTTAGTCAGGATAAAACCGCTGATGAAAAAATATCATCCGCTGCAAATCGTCATGATTGTTTTCACGATGGGCGCATTGATGATGCTTCCGTTCGGCACTCACGAACTTGGGCAGGTTCAGTGGGAAACGTTTTCAGGTAAAATTTGGTTCTCGGTGCTTTATGTGATTATTGCCGCCACTTTCCTGGCATACCTCCTCAATATCTACGCACTGAAATATGTGAGTCCTGCCGTGGTCAGTTATTACATTTATTTGCAGCCGCTCATTGCTGCACTGATTGCTTTTTTCTATTACCATCAGCCGCTTCATTTCATTGACCTGGTTTCCGCCCTGCTTATTTTCAGCGGTGTTTATTTAGTGAGCACATCTGCAGAAGTAAGAGAGGAAAAATAAATTTACTTTTACCCGTGAAAAAGTTACACGTTGTTAGTTATAGGTTATACGAAAAAATATCGCTTTTATTTTCCCTTGTCCCTTGTCCTATGCCCCCTGTCCCTTTTAAATAATAAATAATCATTAATCATTAATAAATAATAAGTCACAAATGCTTCTCTCCATGACCGGCTACGGAACTGCTTCGGCAGGATACAAAGGGAAAACTATTTCTGCCGAGCTGAAATCGGTGAACGGAAAATTTGCCGATGTAAATGTGCGGCTGCCTTTTGCCTACCGCGACAAGGAAACTGAAATACGAAACAACCTGGCGAAAAAATTCGAGCGCGGAAAAATTGAATTCTATGTTGCCATATCGGGAGGCCCTAAATCAACATCTGTCATTAATGATGATACGTTTGAGTCCTATTATAAAACGCTGAAGGCATTGGAAAAAAAATTCAAACTGCCTCCTACCGATTACCTTCGAACAATTCTTTCATTTCCGGAAACGACCAAACCATCTGAGGCAGTTCAGGATGAAAAGGAATGGGCATCCGTAATCAGGGTAATGGAGAAAGCGGAGAAAGCATTTGAAAACTTCCGCAGGCGTGAAGGGGAACTCCTCGAAAAGGATTTTGTCGTTCGCATCAACACGATCCAGAAACTTCTTGTGGCATCGGAACCGCTGGCAGCAAAGCGGGAAATGTATCTCAGGAATAAAATTGAATCAGGGCTAAGCGAATTGATTGCCTCTGAAAAAATTGACCGCAACCGGCTGGAACAGGAAATGATTTTTTACATAGAGCGGATGGATTTCACGGAAGAGAAAATCCGGTTAAAAGAGCACTGCGATTATTTTATTCTGACGATGGAAGAAAAAATTTCCAGCGGAAAAAAACTTTCGTTCATCACGCAGGAAATCGGGCGCGAGATAAACACAATCGGAGCTAAAGCGAATGATGCGGGAATTCAGAAAATTGTGATACAGATGAAAGACGAGTTGGAAAAAATCCGCGAGCAATTAATGAACGTGCTTTAAAAAGTCATCCGAGCTTTTTCACTTGCCCCTTGTCCTATGTCCCTTGTCACTAATTCTCAAAAGAAGATGCTGTTGTTCTGCGGTCCGTCAGGCAGCGGCAAGACAACGATAGTGCATTACATGCTTACGAAAGATGCGCGGCTGAAATTTTCTGTTTCAGCAACAACCAGACAGAAGAGAAACAATGAAGCAGACGGAAAAGATTATCATTTTATTTCCGTTGATGATTTCAGGAAAAAAATTTCACAGAATGAATTCATTGAATGGGAACAGGTTTATGAAAACGGGTATTACGGAACGCTGCGAAATGAAGTTGAGAGAATTTTAGGAGTTGGCAAAGTTCCCGTGTTTGATCTCGATGTGGAGGGAGGACAGAGCATCAAGAAACAGTTCGGGGAAAAAGTGCTTGCCCTTTTCGTCTGTCCGCCCGATATTGAAGAACTCAAACACCGCCTCACTAAGCGTGCAACAGAAACAGAAGAGAGTTTAAAAATACGACTTGATAAAGCCATCTATGAAATGACGCATGCTGAAATGTTCGATAAAATCCTGATCAACATCAACAAAGACGAAGCGTATGCCCAGGCGGAAAAATGGGTGAATGAATTTCTTTCCAAATGAAAATCGGACTTTTCTTCGGCACATTCAATCCCGTTCACGCGGGACACATGGTTATTGCCGGATACATGACAGAGTTCACCGACCTCGAGCAGGTTTGGTTTGTAGTTACTCCTCACAACCCGATGAAACAGCATCAGGATATGCTTGCTGATTATCACCGGCTCGCATTAACAAGAATTGCGACAGAAAATAACCGCAAATTCAAAGTGAGCAACATTGAGTTTTCACTTCCCAAACCATCGTACACATTCGACACCCTATCCCATATTTCAGAAAAACATCCTGAGCATGAATTCGCCCTTATCATTGGTGCCGACAACCTTGAGATATTTGAGCAATGGAAAAACCATCTGTCAATTCTTGAAAAATATTTTCTGTACGTTTACCCTCGCCACCGATGCAGCGGAGGAAATTTAGTTTCGCACCCGCACGTGAAAATGACTGAAGCCCCGCTAATGGAAATTTCTTCCACCTTCATCCGCGATGCGATTAAAAATAAAAAAGACATCCGCTACATGCTCTCCGATGCCGTGCATAAGTACATTGACGAGATGCATTTCTATGAAAAATAATTTCACCTGTTAATGACTAAATCCATGTGTTTAACAAAAAACAGATTTACAATCAGCGCTGTTTTGCTGGCTTGCCTTTGCTTCCAGAATATTTCTGCTCAGCAGAGTGACTCGCTTATGCTGAGAAAAATTTACAACGAAATTCTCACCAACGGAAAAGCATACCCGTGGCTTTATGATTTGACCACAACCATTGGCGCACGGCTCAGCGGCTCACCGCAGGCGGAACAGTCGGTGGAATGGACAAGGAAAAAAATGCAGGAAGCCGGGGCGGATTCTGTGTGGCTGCAGGAAGTGATGGTTCCGCACTG
Organism: Bacteroidia bacterium; assembly: GCA_035293345.1. Classification (GTDB taxonomy): domain Bacteria; phylum Bacteroidota; class Bacteroidia; order AKYH767-A; family 2013-40CM-41-45; genus 2013-40CM-41-45. The sequence continues at coordinate 9,406 of DATDOJ010000189.1, read as the reverse complement.
GGTTCGCGGGGAAAAAGAAAAGGGAACCATTTTGCAGAGTAATGGCGCAAAGCAGGATGTTCCGGTGTGCGCACTTGGCATGTCAATCGCCACCCCAAAGGAGGGACTCACTGCGCAGATTATCGAGGTGCGTGATTTTGACGATTTAAAAAAACTCGGAGAAGAAAAGGTGAAAGGGAAAATTGTTTTTTACAATCATCCTTTTGACCAGACATTCATTAACACATTCCAGGCATACGGGGAAGCCGGTACTTACCGGTGGTCGGGAGCGAGTGAAGCAGCACGCTTCGGAGCAGTTGCCTCCATCACCCGAAGCATGACCTCCTCTGACAATGATTTTCCGCACACCGGTTCTATGGGCTACAATGATTCACTGCCTAAAATTCCATGCGCAGCCATCAGCAGCAACGGTGCGAATTTGCTCAGCAGAATTCTGAAGGCAGATGCGAACACAAAATTTTTTCTGAAGCAAAGTTGTGATATGCTCGACAGTGTTTTGTCGCACAATGTTGTGGGAGAAATAAAAGGCAGCGAGCACCCTGAAGAAATAATTGTCGTTGGCGGACATCTCGATTCCTGGGATATTGGTTTAGGTGCACACGATGACGGAGCAGGAATTGTGCAAAGCATTGAAGTGCTCAGGACAATGAAAGCCCTTGGTATAAAACCAAAGCGTACCATTCGCGCTGTTGCATTCATGAATGAAGAAAACGGATTGCGTGGCGGAAAAAAATATGCTGAACTTGCTGAAAAGAATAATGACAAAAACATTGCAGCCATCGAAAGCGATGCAGGAGGATTTGTTCCTGTGGGTTTCGGGTTGAACATGAAAGAGGAACAAAAGAAAAAAATTCAATCGTGGAAGCCGCTCTTTCTCCCCTACAATGTCTGGAACTTTGAAGGCGGAGGCGATGGCGCAGATATTTCTCCGATGACAAATAAAGGACTTCCGGGAATTGGCCTTCGTGTGGAGTCGCAGCGTTATTTTGAAATTCATCACGCGGCAACAGACGTGATGGAAAATGTAAACAAGCGCGAGCTGCATCTTGGCGCGGCTGCCATGACTTCGCTGATTTATTTACTCAGCGAATACGGGTTGTAATTTTTAGTTCGCAACTTTGCAGTGTGAATCCGCATCTGCAATCCATTCTTTCATCGCTTCCCGATAAGCCGGGCATCTATCAGTATTTCGACAAGCGCGGAACAATAATTTACATCGGCAAAGCCAAGTCGCTGCGCAAGCGGGTGAGTTCTTATTTTCACAAGAACCATGAGTACGGTAAAATTCTTTATCTCGTAAAAAGTATTGCCGACATAAAATTCATTGTGGTCGAAACCGAATATGACGCGCTGCTGCTCGAAAATAATCTCATCAAGAAATATCAGCCGCGTTATAATGTTGCGCTTAAGGACGACAAAACATTTCCCTGGATTTGCATAAAGAAAGAACCGTTCCCGAGAATTTTTTCCACACGCAGAGTCATCCGTGACGGTTCGGAATATTTCGGACCGTATGCTTCCGTGCGCATGATGCACACGCTGCTTGATTTCATTCACCGGCTTTTTCCGCTGCGCAACTGCAACCTGAACTTAACTCAGGCAAACATCGCTATAAAAAAATTCCGCGTTTGTCTTGAGTATCACATCGGCAATTGTAAAGGTCCGTGCGAGGCGTTTCAGTCAGTTGAAGATTATGACCAGGGTATTGCGCAAATCCGCCACATATTGAAAGGCAATCTGCAAAGCGTGATTCAATATCTGAAAGAAACGATGAAGAAATTTTCGGATGAAATGAATTACGAAGAAGCACAAAACATAAAAGAGAAAATTCTGCTGCTGGAAAATTATCAGAGCAAGTCAGTGGTGGCGCATCCGAGCATCAAAGATGCAGACGTGTTTTCTTTCAAGGAAGAAGATAACCATGCTTTTGTAAATTATCTGCGCATCATCAACGGGGCAATCATCCAATCGTTCACGATGGAGATGAAAAAGAAATTAGACGAGCCCCCTGCTGAACTTCTGCCGCTTGCCATTGCAGAACTGCGCACACGATTCGACAGCCACGCACCGGAATTAATAATTCCGTTTGAAATAGAAATGGAAATTCCGGAAGTGGAAATCACGGTTCCGAAAATCGGTGACAAGAAACATTTGATTTCACTGTCGGAAAAAAATCTCGGTTATTATCTGCGCGAGCGTGCTTTGCGGACAGAAGCATCAAGTCCCAAAAGAAAGACGGAAAGAATTCTTGAGCAGGCGAAAATTGATTTGCGGCTGAAAGCCATTCCTTTTCACATCGAGTGTTTCGACAACTCGAACATACAAGGAACTTTTCCCGTGGCAGCAATGAGCGTTATGAAAAACGGAAAACCGAGTAAAAGAGATTACCGCCACTTTAACATAAAAACTGTTGAAGGTCCGGATGATTTTGCTTCGATGGAAGAAGTTATCCATCGCAGGTATAAAAGAATGCTCGATGAAAAAATTCCATTGCCGCAGCTCATCGTGATTGACGGAGGAAAAGGTCAGCTCTCCTCTGCCCTCACCAGTTTGAAAAAACTTTCGCTCGAAAATAAAATCGAAATAATTTCCATAGCAAAAAAGTTAGAAGAAATTTTCCGCCCCGGAGATTCTATTCCGCTTTACATAGACAAGAAAAGCGAAACGCTCCGCATGATTCAGCGCCTGCGCGATGAGGCGCACCGCTTCGGCATTGAGCACCATCGTTCGCGGAGAACGAAAGGTGTTGTGAAGACGGAATTATCAGAAATCAAGGGCATCGGGGAAAAAATTTCGGAGAAGCTGTTGAAGAAATTCCGCTCGGTTCAAAAAGTCAGACAGGCATCGCTCGAGGATTTATCAAAAGTAATCGGGGCAAAAAAGGCGGAAGCGGTTTTCAGGCATTTTGTAAAAAAATGAGAAAAAAAGGCGTTTCAAGTGTCCCACTTGGTAAACCAACTGCCTTACCTGGTGAACCAACTGCCTCACTTCGTATACAAAGTATCGTAGTTTGTATTCCGCAGTGCTCGAATGTCAACAAAGTATGGCAGTTGGTTCACCGGATGTCGCACTTTGTTTACAAAACGTTATAGTTTGTTCACCAAATGCCACAGTTGGTGAACGAAGGGGTGTGGTTGGTGCACAAAGAACGATAGTTTGAATACCAAGTATGGCACTTTGAATACAAAGAGCAACACTTTGTATACAAAGAACTATACTTTGAATGCAAAGAACAATACTTTGTATACATAAAAGTTGAAAATTATTAAAAAAAGCAACCCTCTGATTATTTTTGAGTAAAAAGCGCCTTGAGTTCGGTGGCATCGTCCGGCTTCATTTTTCCGGCAAGGATTAAGCTGAGCTGTCTTCTGCGTAATGCCCCGGCATGGCGGGCTTTTTCCTCATCAGTTTCGGGAATAAGTTCGGGAACGGCAATGGGGTTTCCAAGCTGGTCAACCGCCACAAAGGTGTAGATGGCTTCGTTGCATTTTTTCTTTTCACCCGTCACCCGGTTTTCAACCCACACGTCAATAAAGACCTCCATCGAAGTGCTGAATGTGCGCGAGACCTTTGCCTGAAGCGTAACCACATCGCCAAGGTGAATGGGCTGGTTGAATGACACGTTGTTCACCGAAGCGGTCACCACAATGCGGCTGCAATGCCTTCCGGATGCGATTGCCGAAGCAATGTCCATCCACTGCAACAGCCGCCCGCCCATCAGGTTGCCGAGCACATTGGTGTCGTTGGGCAGAACAATTTCAGTGAGCACTGCCTGCGATTCCTTCGGTGTTTTTGCTTTCATTTTTCTGAGATTAACGAAGCAAAGATAATTGTTGGCTCAACGCAGGCGTTAAACAAAAAAAGCACCCCGGTGGAGATGCTCTTTTTAAAACGAAACAAACATGAAAAATTACATGAGCCGTAATATTTTTTCCATCGCAAGGTTGTCGCAAATCATTTTCACGTAAAGGTTCTCGGTGAGCTTGGCGGTTTCGCGAATCAATAACAAGTCATGTTCCGAAAGCACGTTCTGCCTGCTCACAACCATTCTGTGTTCCGGGTAGTTTTTTATAGATGATTGCTTATTGGATTTCATGGTATAACGGAATTAATAATTACAAATTGGTTGAACGGTAGATGCTTTCCAGTTTGTTGGAGAATTCGGTGAGAATGTTCACCATGTTGGGTGTTGCGCTACACAGGATGAACGTGAGCAAGCCCGAATAATACTGTCGCATGTCCGTGTTGCCGAGGCGGCTGATGATGGATTGGATTTTTTTTACGACAACAGTTTTTTCATCGCCTGTGGCAGATGTCGTGGTGGTGGTTGAATTGGATGTGTGGGTTTTCATGGTTAGAAGATTTAAGTTTAATGCCTTAAACCCCCCTGAAACCCTAAATGTTGATATGAAAAACGAGGTATCCTTACCTCGAAAAAATCAATTAGAAAAAGACCTGCCTATGCGGCTACGGTGAGTTTTTTGTGTGTTTCGGTTGATTTGGGCCAGGAAAAAATAAAAGATGCGCCTTTATCTACGTCCGATTCCAGCCAAATCTTACCTCCCTGCTCCTCAATAATTTTCTTCACGATGGCTAATCCTACGCCAGTGCTTTCCACCTCATCCCTCCGGTTGAGTGTTTGAAAGATGACAAATATTTTTTCGTGATACTGCTGGTCTATACCCGGACCGTTATCCGAAACGGTGAAAATCCATTCTTCCGGTTTTTCCTTGGCTGTAATTTTGATATTTATTTTTTCCTTGTCGTTATATTTTATTGCATTGTCCATCAGGTTCGAGAAAACCTGTTCGAGACGAAGCTTGTCCGCCATCAGCACCGGCAGCGGATGGGGAATTTCGAGTTGAACATTGTCTGGTCCGCCAATGAAATCAAGCGTATCCTTGACAAGCATATTCAGGTCAATGTTGACAACAACGCCTTTCTTGCGATCTGCCTTTGAATATTCGAGCAAGCCGTTGATAAGGTCTTCCATGCGGTGTACCCGCTGCTTGATCACATTGAAATTACTTTTTACATCGCCCTGCAGCGCACTGCCGAGGTCATCTTCTATCCAGCCGGTGATATTGCCGATGGCGCGTAGCGGTGCCTTCAGGTCGTGCGAAACAATGGAAGCAAATTTGTCGAGTTCCTTGTTTGTCTTTTCAAGTTCGAGGTTGTTTTCGGCAAGCTCCTTGTTTTTTTCTCTCAATTCATTTCTCGACTGGGTGATTCGCTGAATGACAATATTTTTTCCGCTCTCGAGATAATTCACCTGTGCCGATATGAAGAAGATTGCCAGTATGCCGGTAATTAAAAAGTCCTGGTCTAATAACTCATCGCCTTCACCGATGAGTATATTGGAAACCCAGTCCGTATTTGCAGTGATATAGTAGAAGTATGCAATGTCGAGCACGCAAATGAGCGCAACAATCTTTCCTCCTTTGCTACCAAGCAGCATGAACGCGCACAAAACTATCGCTCCGAGATAAAACATCCCCGAGTTTCTGATTCCGCCTGAATAATAGGTAAGAATATGCAGGATAAGGAACGTAGAAATAATGGTTATCGAATATGCCATGCGGGTGTTTCCATGCTTCAGCAGCAGGGAATAATTCAAAATATAAATTATCGCTACTGTTATTAAGCTCCATAATATGAAATCGGTTCTGTTGAGGATAAAATACGCTTGGGCAGCAACGAGCAAAGCCACCGTCATTCCGGCAAAGTTGAAAATAGTAAACAGGCGATACCGCTGCTTGTTCAGGATGTCGTCTTCCGGAATTCGCTTGTATAAATCATACTTTGAAAGTGACCGGAAAAAGTTTTTAAGGAAGTCCGGCAAAATGTTTTTTACTTTTGTCCACACACTCATTTGATTCTTTTCAATTTAATTTAGAACTGTGCATATAGGATTTAAAGTGCTGTCGGATTGTTAATTGAAGTCAGGGCAGTAACACAATGAAAACTTTATACGTAAGATATCATAAAGAGGTTTAATTTAGCGCGCGCGTCAAGTATAAAATCATTCTTATTTAATGTCAGAAAAATTAGTCAACATTCTGTTGGTGGAAGACGATGATATAGACATCATGAATGTCCAGCGTGCTTTCAGCAAAAATAATATTGCCAATCCATTGGCTGTCGCTCATAACGGTCAGGAAGCATTGGATATGTTGAGAGGGGTGAACGGAAAAAGTAAAATTGTTCCAACGCCCAAGATAATCCTGCTTGATATTAACATGCCGAAGATGAATGGCATTGAATTTCTGCATGAACTCCGTGCCGATCCTGAATTAAAAACACTCAGTGTTTTTGTAATGACCACTTCCAATGATGAGAAAGATAAAATAGGCGCTTTTAATTACTACGTTGCAGGATATATTATTAAGCCTGTAAACTTTGAAGTATTCCTGAACGCTATTTCCATACTCGATACGTATTGGAAACTTTGCGAATTACCCGATTAGTTTTATTGAAGCTCTTATCCAGCTAAATCCGAGCGGTCGGCTCTTCTCTCTTGCGGGGAATCCATTCTGAAAAATTTGTAAACTTCTTCCAAACTCGACTGGCTGTCTGAAAGAGCCAATGGAAGTTGCTCGGAAACAGCAAGGAGTAGTTTTTCAATATCTCCCATCTGCTGGTGAAGATTCAGTGTGCAGCGCAAGCCGGTATTGTTATATGAAACACTTGGAAACACAGACAGGTTAACGTAGAACCCAAGATTCATCAGGCGTCTCACTAAGTTATAACCGACAATAGGTTTTCCAAGCCCGATGAATGTGATTGGCGAATGGCTTTCAATAATCAGCGGCAAGTGCAGATTTTTTGAGAGCGAATTAAAATATTCAATCCGCTTCTTTAAATCGGATTGCAACTTATAAATTTCTTTGCTCAAATGAATTTTTGCAGATGCGACAGCCGCGCCAAGAACGGGGGGCTGAATGGGACCTGAAAAAATCATTGTCTTCCCACAGTTTCGGACTAATCTTCTCGAATCATCATCCGGATAAACCAGGACACCTCCGCATGCACCGAATGCCTTTGCAAGTCCCATAACCAAAAACAATTTCGGATGATATTCCATCTGGTTCAGCACATATCCCGAACCGTTTTTTCCTGCCCAGCTCATTCCGTGCGCATCGTCAACATAAAGATGAAACTGTTCATACTTGTCAAGCAGATTTTTCAGTTGCTGCACAGGTAAAAAATCTCCATACATCGAATACACTCCATCCGACATAAACCAGATTTTTTCAAACTTGTCTTTGAGTTTCGAAATTCTGTCTTCGAGAATATCCATCCGGTTATGCCGTAGTGCCTCCAGATGAATGTTACGCGGCTTCAGCAGTTCTAACGCTGTCTGCACTGACGCATGAACCTGGATGTCATAAATTACAGCGTCATGGTCTCCGACCAGAACGGGGATGTTGGAAATATGTCCGAGCGTAACGGTGGATGCAAGTGTTACCGGTTTGTTAAATATTTTACCAAGCAGGGATTCGATTTCACTGTAGAGCGTAACCGACATGTAAGCGCGCGAAGAAGAAAACTGCGTTCCATATCTCTGCACAGCATCAACAGCCGCTGCAATGAGCCGCTTGTCTAACTCAAGTCCAAGATAACTGCATGAACCGAAATTTATCAGGTCGGAATTATTTACACGAACATGCCTGCCATCGAAGCGCTCATCTTCGGTGGTCAGTTGTGTGATGCCAAGTTTTGAAGACGAAGTGAGAACCTGGTCAATGATTTCGATTAGCTGCTGATGCTTGCTCTTAAGTTCAGTGGCGCGGGCAGAGGTCGGTAAACTCATTTTGGAATTGTCAGTTGAGAGGAAAAATTTCTAAAGGTGAAAAGTAGATAATAAGAAATCTGTCAGGGGAAAATTTTTCTGAGTTTATTAAACAAGTTTTGTTCATAATTGTTGCGCACAGAGAAAATTTTTCTTTGCATGATTCCCTCAACATACTCCCATTTCAATTTGTTTATTTTTGCTTCCCACCATTTTCTCAGAATGAAAAGCAAAACACTTGCCGAGCGTGTGTTTGACACGATGTACAACAACGACCTGTTTAGTCAATGGCTTGGCATAGAGCGGGTGCTGGTGGAAGAAGGCAAATGTGTGTTAAAAATGTTTGTGCGGAAAGAAATGCTGAACGGCTTCGATATCGCTCACGGAGGAATTTGTTATTCGCTTGCCGACAGCGCTCTTGCATTCGCATCAAACTCTCACGGAAGAAAAGCTGTGTCAGTTGAAACATCCATCTCTTTGACAGAACAAGTAAAAGTGGATGATGTGCTGACCGCAACAGCGGAAGAAATTTCGCTGACGAATAAAATCGGTGTCTATTATGTTACTGTTACTAACCAGGAAAATAAAAAGGTGGCTTTCTTCAAAGGCACTGTTTACAAAACTTCAAAAGATTGGTTTCCGGAAAATAAATAACTATGAACTCAGCATATATTATTAACGGCATCAGAACTCCCATCGGAAATTTCGGTGGCTCACTTTCATCAGTTCGCACCGATGACTTGGCGGCAATTGTATTGAGAGAACTGATGAAAAGAAATTCAACTGTAGATGCGAAAGAAATAACTGACGTGGTTCTCGGCTGCGCAAACCAGGCGGGCGAAGACAACCGCAACGTTTCGCGCATGGCTCTGTTGCTTGCCGGGCTGCCTGTTTCAGTTCCGGGGGAAACGGTGAATCGTTTGTGTGCATCAGGTTTGTCGGCAAGCATTAATGCAGCGAGGCAAATTATGGTTGGAGATGCCGATGTGATAATTGCAGGCGGAGTTGAAAACATGACTCGCGGTCCGTGGGTAATTTCAAAAACTGCAACCCCTTATGGTCGTGATGCGCAGATGTATGATTCAAGTTTCGGATGGCGTTTTGTGAATCCGAAGATGAAAGCAATGTACGGTACAGACAGCATGGGAGAAACCGCAGAGAATCTCACACAAATCAAACCTATCTCACGTGAAGACCAGGATGCTTTTGCATATCGTTCGCAAATGAAAGCCGCTGCCGCAAAAAAGAAAGGACGCTTTGCTAAAGAAATTATTCCGGTGGAAATTCAGAATAAGAAAATCACAACACTCTTTGAGCACGATGAGTTCATGAAACCGGAAACAACTCAGGAAATTCTTGGAAAGCTTAAACCAGCTTTTAAAAAAGATGGCAGCGTGACCGCAGGAAATTCTTCAGGACTGAATGATGGTGCAGCAGCAATTTTGCTTGCCTCAGAAAACGGAATTAAAAAATTTAACCTCAAGCCGCTGGCAAAAATTATTTCGTCTGCAGCCGTTGGAGTTGAACCACGTATCATGGGCATAGGACCGGTTGAAGCAGGCAACCGCGCCCTTGCCAAAGCCGGCTTGAAATTTTCGGACATAGACATTATTG
>DATDOJ010000188.1:0-11057 GCA_035293345.1 Bacteroidia bacterium | reverse complement strand
GGAAAGAAAGGTAATGAAAGTCACCGTTGTCGAGGATACTTGTTTCCAAACCGGAGGCGATGAAGCCGCCCACGAGCGTGCTGTTCGAGCCGCTCATGTCGGCATAGCAGTTGGAGATGGTGATGTTGTTCCCGGTGTTGAAGATGTGAATTGCGTAGAAACCGCTCGCGGAAGAAGTGTCGCGTTTGATGCGCAGGTTGTTGATGGTGAAATACTGTACATCGGTGAGGCGGATGACGTGGCGGTTAGTGGAGTCGGTGAGTGCGGTGATAGTTTCTCCGCTTCCTTCAAGCGTGACGGTTGCTGTGGAGTCAGTTCCCGGTATGCTGTCGAAGGTGACCTGCTCAACATAAGGACCGGAGCTGGGAACAACAGTCGTGATGACATTGCCCGAAACACCGTTGAAGTTAATGCTGTCGGCAAAGGCGGTGAAGGACTGGAAGTTTGTTCCGCCTGTTGCCTGGGCGGAGTTGATGGTGTAGTTACCGCTGAGCTGCGCACTGGCGGAATGTGTGAACGCGAAGGCGATGAAAGAGACGAAGAGTAATTTTTGTTTCATGTTGGTTTTGGTTTTAAACGATTAAATTTTCATCAGCTCACGCGCGGTGAGCATGGGAAGTTTTGACATAACAGCTTTTTAAACTTCCACCTGCTGCAATCCGAGAAATTTATTCTTAGGAATAAATTTTTTCTTTACCTCGAGATAAAGCAGGATAGCTTCTTTGGTTCTTTTCATCAGCGCATCGTGGCTTTTCGCCTGGGTATGGCATCTGGGCAATTCAACAACGGATGAAATCAGATATCCGTCAAGCCCTTTTTCAATGATGATGTTGTAATTTCTTTGCATTTTTTATCCGGTTTGAAATTGGAAAATATATTGAATACAAATATAGAACTTTCTGTCCTTTTATCAGTCCAATGATAAATCCATATCTTTGATTCATGAAAAAACTTTTCTTCCTTTTCATTTCCGCCTTCTGCCTTCTGTCTTCTGCCTTCGGACAGAACACCGCTGGCGATTCCCTTTTCTATTCCCCCAACATACACACCGTTAAACTTTATTTCTCCCAGGTGGGCTGGTGGGATTCGCTCGTTTACTACAAGCCCCTCGATTTTAAAATGCTTGCTGCTGTGGAGATAGACGGAAACTATATTGATTCCATCGGGGTGCAGTTCAAAGGCAACTCGTCCTACAACGCTCCCGGGGTGAAGAAGCCCTTCAAGATTGACTTCAACGAATACGTGAGCGGGCAGAGCTATGACGGACTCAAAACCATCAACCTCAACAACTGCATGGGCGACCCCACGCTCATGCGCGAAAAACTTTTCCTCGACTTTTGCCACGCTGCCGGCATTCCCGCTCCGCGCGCCACTTACGCCAACCTCTACCTCAACGATACGCTCTGGGGAATTTACACGCTCGTTGAACAGGTGAACAAAACATTTCTCGAAAACCGATACTTCAACGATGCAGGAAATCTTTTCAAGGGTGACAACAATGGAACGCTTCAGTGGTATGGAACTTCGCAGGCAAGTTATTACGGGAAGTACGAATTGAAAACAAATGAAACCGCAAACGACTGGACCGACCTCGTTCACCTGATTGACAAAATAAATAATACGGATTCACTTTCCTTTTATGATTCGCTCGAAGCGGTGCTCAACACAACGGCATGGATAAAAGGTTGGGCAGCGAATAATATTTTCGTGAACCTCGATTCGTATATCGGCACAGGTCACAACTATTATGTTTATCACAACACAGCTACGAATTTGTTTGACTTCATCATCTGGGATTGCAACGAAACATTCGGCAAGTTCAGTTTCGGAATGACTATTTCGCAACTCGAAAACCTGACTATGTTTTATCTTCCTGCTCCGCCAGCCGTCCGTCCGCTGCATAAGAGGATGCTTCAGAACCCGACTTACCACAGCGTGTATGTAAGCACAGTTTGTAATCTGGTGAGAGATTATTTTACTCACGCATGCTTTGACCCGAAGATTGACAGCATAGCCAACCGCATCCGCGCTGATGTCCATGCCGACCCGCACAAGCCATACACCAACCAGAACTTTGAAACCAACATCAACCAGCCGGTGGGAAATGCTCCCGGCTTGAAATCATTCATCACCAACCGGGGAAACAGTTTAGGTGCTCAGCTTGCTGCTAACGGATGCTGGGTGGGAGTTGAGGAAGCGGAGAATGTTGAGGATGAGATTTACGTCTTTCCTAATCCTGCCGAATATCAAATAAGTGTTCAAAGTTTAAAGTTCAAAGTTAAAAGTGTTGAAGTTTTTGATGTGATGGGAAAGAAGATAAACCCGATAGTAGTCAGTGGTCAGTTGTCAGCAGCAACACCACGACTATCAACTGACAACTATCAACTGACTATTGATGTTTCTAAACTTGTTCCCGGAATTTATTTCGTAAAAGTGAAAACCGAAGCAGGGGAGAGTATTGCTAAGTTTGTAAAGCAATAAGCCGCTTACTGCTTGATTATTTTTCTCACAAACATTTTTTCTCCATCACTCACTCTCACAAAATAAATTCCTGCGGGAACATTTGAGAGATTAATTCTCACCACTCCCTTGTCACCTGTCCCTTGCCCTTTGTCCCTTTCAAAAACTTTTTCTCCCATCAAATTGTAAATGCTGATGGCTGCTTCGCTCATGCTTTGCGGCAAGGTGATGGTGAAGCTTCCGCTGTTGGGGACTGGAGAAAGGAAAGGTTCTGTCTGGGAAGAAAGTTCTTGCATACCGACTATAACACAAGCGTTTGTAACTTGCACGGGGGTCCATCTATCTATTGTTGTTCCATCGCCCAATTGACCAGTTAAATTGCTTCCCCATGTCCAGACCTCACCGTTACCATTTAAGCCAAGAGAGTGTAAATGTCCCGCAACAACAGTAATTGCATCTCCACTTGGCGAAGAAGCTATTTGCACGGGAATATGCCATTGTATTGTATCTCCTGTTCCTAATTGTCCAAGATTATTTCTTCCCCATGCCCAAATGGTACTGTCATTTCTAAGTGCAATCGAATGCAGCCATCCTTGCGTTTGAATTGATATAATTCCTGTCAACCCTGCTACCTGAACTGGAGTATTTCTTTGCGTAGTACTTCCATCTCCTAATTGGCCAAAGCTGTTATCTCCCCAGCTCCAAAGTGTTCCGTCATTTTTTAATGCCAAGGAATGCGTAGCGCCAGCTGCGATGGCAACGATACCCGTGAGAAATCCAACATCTCCGGGACCATGTACCTGAACGGGCGAATACATATTAATAGTTGGTCCGACTCCTAATTCACCATGACTACCCTGACCCCATGCCCATACTGTACTATCGCTCCTTAATGCAAGAGAATGCACTCCCCCTGCTGCCACAGCAATGATACCTGATAGAAAACCAATATCTCCGCTTCCATGGACAAGGACAGGTACAGTTGTTATGGGCATAGGATATCCTATTCCCAGAGCTCCCCAATTGCTATGGCCCCAAGCCCAAACTGTGCTGTCATTTTTGAGGGCAAGTGTGTGCCAACCACGACAAGAAATAGAAATAATATCAGTTAAAAATCCGGTATTACTTGAATCGTGAACCTGAACAGGTATTTTTCGGGATGTTATTGTACCGTCTCCTAACTCATAATTGAAGTTATAGCCGCAAGCCCAAACAGTGCCATCATCTTTTAGCGCAACGGAATAATTATTACCTGCTGCAACTGAAATAACATGAGTGAGCAATTTTGTTTTTACGGGAGTAATTCTTTGTGTTGTTGAGCTGTCGCCAAGCTGCCCAAAACCATTAGCCCCCCAGCCTCTAACCGTGCTGTCACTGCAAATAAATATTGAATGATTTCCTCCTCCTGCAATCACCTGCCCATTCACCATTTGCTTCCCTCCGCCCGCAATGACGAGCAGGAGAATGAGTATATTCTTTTTCATAGTACTTGCTTTTAAAATTTCACCACTCAAAAGTAAGGAATTAATTTTTGAAGAAAGCAATAATAATTCCCACCGCTTTTACGTTAGTGTTTTTTTATTCGACATGGCATACCAACTCGATATTGAAAAAGCAGAAACGGCTTTGAAGATTCTCGGAATTGAAAAGGTGAAGGAGATGAAGAATGAATTCAAAGGCGAGCCCGTTTTTTTCAACGCTGTGTTTCATTGGTGGCAGATTAAAACCATTGATGAAATGCTCAGGATGAATCTGCCGGTGAAAGACATTGTTTCCGTCACAGGCGTTTCGAGGCAAACGGTGTATAACAAAAAAATTTTATACCTCGGCATTAAACCGAAGAATCCTGAAAATGATAAAATGTAAAATCTGCCTCACAACTTTTACTCTGCCTCAATATATGTTTGCCCTCAGTTATTTGAATGAGTGTCTGAAGCAATCCAAGCGGTTGGAAAGCATCAGAGATTGATTGGAACGGTTCAGGCAGCGGTTGGAATGAGTCAGGGAGTGCTTGGAACGGTTCGGGTAGTCGTTGGAAGGCATCAGGGATTGATTGGAACGGTTCAGGCAGCGGTTGAAATGAGTCAGGGAGTGCTTGGAACGGTTCAGGTAGTCGTTGGAAAGCATCAGGGATTGATTGGAATGGTTCAGGCAGCAGTTGAAACGCATCAGGCAGTGATTGGAATAGGTCAGGCAGTGATTAGAACGCAGCAGGAAACACAATTTTGAATTTTGAACTTTGAACTTTAAACTTTAAACTATCATGACCAAAGACCAGGAAGACATCCTCAACATGTATGAAGCCGTGGACGATGTGCTTCAAACTCACAATGCTGTGTGGAACACCAATGTTCCCTTCAGCGACACGGTTGCCGACTTTGAAGCCAACATTGACACCATCGGCAACCTGCGCGACCAGCAGGAAGAAGACACCACAGGCGTCACGCAGGACAAAAACAACAAGCGGCTGCTGCTCGAAAGCAAAACCTACACCATGGGAAGCATCATTGTGTTCTATGCCTCCGTCACCAACAATCGCAAGCTGCTGGAGAAGGTAAACTACACACGCTCGAAACTCGAAAACGCCCGCGACAACGAACTTCCTGCCTTCAGCAAGCATGTGCACCAGGCAGCCGTGGACAATGCCGCAGCGCTGGTTGCCTATGGTGTAACACCACTGATGATTGCCGACCTCGGCACAGCCATTGATAATTTTGTGAAAGACATCGGCAAGCCGCGCGAAGCCGTCAGCGATACATCTGCCGCTACAGAGCAGCTCCCCGGAGTGTACAGCAACAACGACCTGTTGCTCGCAGAGCGCCTCGACAAAGGCATGGAACTTTTCAAAGCCGCCAACCCCGATTTCTACACGCAGTATTTCAACGCGCGCATCATCGTCAACAGCCCCACACTGACACGCGCCCTCGATGTGAAATTTGTGGACGACATCACCGGCAATCCCATCGCCCACGTGAAAGTGAATGTGGACGGAACCATCAACAGGCGCAGCAGCTTGAAGGGCAACATCCGAGTGCAGAGCTTGAGCGAAGGCGCGCACTCGCTCACAGGCAAGTTGCCCGGCTATGTGGATGCGCTGCAAAACTTCAACGTGATTAGCGGAGAGACGACTAAGATTGTGGTGAGGATGGTGAAGGTGTGAGAAAGGAATTATGAGTGATGAATTATGAATTATGAATCCCGCTGAGAGGCGGGATTTTTTTATTGGGAGAAAATGAATTAGTTTTACCTCAGCGTTTAAAAAGCTGATGTCATGAAAAAAATATTTACTCTCCTGGTTGGAATTGTTTTTTGGGTGAATGGGTTTTCGCAGGTTACTTTTGTGAAGCGCTATGGAGGTTGGTATGAAGGCACAGCATACTCTGTAAAGCAAACCTCCGATGGCGGGTATATTATTTTGAGCTATACTGAACTCTTTGGTGCGGGTCAGGATGATATTTTTTTAATCAAGACAGATTATAAGGGAGACACGCTCTGGACAAAAACTTTTGGCGGAGACGGTTGGGAGAGAGGATACTCAGTTCAACAAACGGCTGACGGAGGATATTTTATTACAGGATTAACCTCAAGTTTCGGTGCCGTCAGCATTGATATATACATAATTAAAACCGATGGAAACGGCACATTGGTCTGGAGCAAAACGTTTAACGGAACATCCTTAAACTACACTACAGCATCAGGAAGGCAGACCAATGATGGTGGTTATATTATTGTCGGCAACACGGATAATTTCGGAACCGGAGGATATGATGTTTACTTAATCAGGATTGATGCAAGCGGTAATTTGTTGTGGGCAAAAACCTATGGCGGTCCGAGTGAAGAAGCGGGTGAATGTGTCGAAGAAACTTCCGACCATGGATTCATCATCACCGGTTATTCTTCCAGCTATGGAGCAGGAGATATTGATATTTATCTGCTCAGGACCGATAGCAGCGGCAATTTTATCTTTTCGAAAACCTGCGGAGGAACAGGAACTGATTTCGGTAAGTCAGTTGTTCAGACAACAGATGGCGGATATATTATTTGCGGTTACACAAATAGTTTCGGAGCAGGCAGTGAGGACATCTGCTTAATTAAAACAGATAATAACGGAGATGTAATCTGGACGAAAACCTACGGCACCGCTGGCGCTGACCAGGGCTATTCTGTTATACAGAATAACAACGGAGGATATGTTGTTACCGGACTCACTTATGGCGTAGCGACCACCGGAACCGATCTCTATTTAGTTAATGTAAACGACACAGGCGCAATCCTGTGGAACCGAACTTACAGTTTTGGTAACTCAACTGATGCCGGTTACTGCGTTCAGCAAACCAATGATGGAGGATATATAGTTTCGGGTACGGGACTATTATCTCCTTTTGTAAGTGCATTAATTTTAATCAAGACAGACAGCATCGGTCGCAGCGGCTGTGCTGAAGTTATTTACGTTAATACAGTAAATACACATATAATTCAAAGTGTAAATCATGTGCCCGCCATATCATCCGGCAGCGGTGGCACAACTCCAACAACAATTACAGGAGGTGGAGGAGGAGCAGTGTTCACTTATTGCACTTCCGTGGGAGTAAACGAAATCAATGCAGAGGAAAATACTATTTCCCTTTTCCCCAACCCCGCCACAAACGAAATTGAGATTAAGGAATCGGGAATCAGGATTGATGCAGTAGAAATTTATGATGTGCTTGGGCGGAGATGCCTCACCCCAGCCCTCTCCAAAGGAGAGGGAGTTCGCGTTGATGTTTCTTCGCTAAGCGCAGGAATCTATTTTGTAAAAGTGCGTAGCGAAAAAGCAGAACGGGTAATGAAGTTTGTGAAAGAGTAACTCCGAACTCCCGTACTCCGAACTTATCCCAGATACGCTTTCAGCAATTTACTTCTCGACTTGTGGCGCAACCTGCGGATTGCTTTTTCTTTTATCTGCCTCACACGCTCGCGCGTGAGGTCGAACTTGATGGCGATTTCCTGCAGCGTAAAAGGATGTGTCATCCCGATGCCGAAAAAATATTTCAGCACATCTCGTTCCCTTTCCGGCAGCGTGCTGAGTGAGCGCGTGATTTCTGTCTGCAGCGACTCCGACATGAGCAAACTGTCAGCCCGTGGTGCGTCAGGATTAATCATCACATCGAGCAGGTTGTGTGCTTCGCCCTGAACAAAAGGAGCATCAAACGAAACCTGCTTTCCGCCAATCCTCATCGAGTTGGCGACACTTTCTTCCGATACATCGAGCACCCTCGAAAGTTCGCCCTGCGTGGGTTCGCGCTGGAATTCCTGTTCAAGTGTTGCTTGTGCTTTCATCACTTTATTCAGCGCCCCCATCTGGTTGAGCGGAAGCCGCACCACGCGGCTGTTCTCTGCCGATGCCTGCAATATGCTCTGGCGAATCCACCACACGGCATACGAGATGAACTTGAAGCCGCGCGTTTCGTCAAAGCGTTTTGCCGCCTTGATGAGTCCGAGATTTCCCTCGTTAATCAGGTCGGGCAAACTCAGTCCCTTGTTCTGGTATTGCTTGGCAACCGACACCACGAACCTCAGGTTTGCTTTTGTCAGTTTGTCGAGCGCTGCCTGGTCGCCCTGGCGGATTCTTATTGCCAGCTTCACTTCCTCCTCTGCGTTAATCATCGGCTCCCTGCCGATTTCCTGGAGGTATTTCTCAAGCGACTGACTCTCTCTGTTGGTTATGGATTTTGTTATTTTTAGCTGACGCATTTACGCTTGGGATTTAGTGTGCAATGAACAAATAAAGAAAGGAAATAATTTTGGCAAACGTACGGTTTTAAACCATGCGTGGCACATGCCCGAACGTAGTTTTAATGAAGCCCGCGTAATAAAGGGGAGATTCCCCTGCTTTACGAAACGCTGGACGTATTGAACCGAACTGAATTGCGGAAGAGAAGTAAAAAGAAAGAGACGCTGAGCGCTTCAGGCAATAACTTTATTCATCACTCTTGCCATTGTGCTCCCGATTTCGGCAGGCGATTCAACCACATGGATTCCGCACTCGCGCATGATTTTCATTTTGGCGGCAGCCGTGTCTTCAGCGCCACCGACAATAGCGCCAGCATGACCCATGCGTCTTCCGGCAGGAGCAGTTTGTCCGGCAATGAAACCGACAACGGGTTTTCTTGAATTTGTCTTAATCCATCGCGCGGCTTCGGCTTCGAGCGTGCCACCGATTTCTCCAATCATCACGATGCCTTCTGTGTCTTTGTCATTCATGAAAAGTTCAACGGCTTCTTTTGTGGTGGTGCCGATAATCGGGTCACCGCCAATGCCGATGGCAGTTGAAATACCGAGACCTGCTTTCACCACCTGGTCAGCCGCTTCATAAGTCAGCGTTCCCGATTTGGAAACGATGCCGATGGTTCCGGGCATAAAAACAAAACCGGGCATGATGCCCACTTTACATTCACCTGCAGTAATCACACCGGGGCAGTTCGGTCCAACAAGACGAGTTTTCTTTCCACGCAGAAATTCTTTAACCATAATCATATCGCGAGTCGGAATTCCCTCGGTGATGGCGACAACAAGAGCGATGCCTGCATCGGCTGCTTCCATAATTGCATCAGCCGCAAAAGCAGGAGGAACAAACACGATGGAAATATCAGCGCCTGTTTCTTTCACTGCCTGTTCAACCGTGTTGAACACAGGACGGTCAAGATGTTGTGTCCCTCCTTTGCCGGGCGTGATGCCGCCAACTATGTTGGTTCCGTATTCAATCATCTGCTGCGAATGAAAAGTTCCTTCGCTGCCGGTGAATCCCTGCACAATGATTTTTGAATTCCTGTTTACTAAAGCGCTCATGATATTTTTTATTTTTCGTAATTCGTAAATTCGTAATGATTCGTATTCGAAGATGACATTGCGAAAATAACATTCTTCAGGAAGTGCATTATAGATAACTTTGCACTCATGACGCTTCCTTTTAATACCACAGATACAATAGTTGCCCTGGCAACTCCTGCAGGAACAGGAGCAATTGCCGTCATTCGTCTGTCCGGAAACAATGCTTTTGATATAGCAGACAGGATTTTCAGGTCGAAAAAAGAGCGGCATAATAAAGTGTCCTCGTTCAACTCACAGACGATTCACTTCGGAAACATTGTGGATGTCCGCCAACGGACGGACTCGCCCGGGCGAGATGAAAAAACAATTGATGAAGTATTGCTCTCGGTATTTCGTTCTCCGAATTCGTACACAGGCGAAGATATAGTGGAGATTTCCTGCCACGGTTCCACATTCATTCAGCAAACGATATTGCAGATTGCGCTTAAGCAAGGAGCACGGCTTGCACGGGAAGGAGAATTTACGCTGAGAGCTTTCTTAAATGGTAAAATGGATTTGTCGCAGGCAGAGGCGGTGGCTGATATTGTTTCAAGTGATTCGGAAGGAGCGCTCAACCTTGCCATGAACCAGATGCGTGGCGGATATTCGGCAGACATAAAAAAGATGCGTGAAGAATTGATTCATCTTGCATCGCTCATCGAACTCGAACTTGACTTTGCCGAAGAGGATGTTGAGTTTGCCAATCGTGAACAACTGAAAAAATTAGTTCAAAGCTTGAAGTTCAAAGTTCAAAGTTTGATTGATTCGTTTGCGCTTGGCAATGCAATTAAACAAGGCATCCCCGTGGTGATTGCAGGAAAACCTAACGTAGGTAAATCAACATTACTCAATGTTTTGCTGAATGAAGAGCGGGCAATTGTCAGTCCCATTGCAGGCACAACGCGTGACACGGTGGAAGAAGAAATTGTTTTATCAGGAATTAAATTCCGTCTCATTGACACTGCCGGAATCCGTCAGACAACCGATACGATTGAAAATTTGGGTGTGAGCAGAACGATGGAAAAAATCAACCGGAGTCCGGTGTTGATTTATTTGTTTGATGTGAATGAAACTTCTCCGGTAATGCTGAAGGAAGAAATAAAAATGCTGAAGAAAAAGTCAGGTGAAAATAATTTTAAAATAATTTTAGCGGGCAACAAATCGGACATGGCATCAGAAGAAAAACTTTCCCTTGAATTTAACGGCAGCGGTGTATTATTTATTTCTGCGAAACACAAAACGAAAATTGCAGACCTGAAAGAAAAACTATTACGCACAGTTGAAAGAGGGGAGAAGCTTCAAAATAATTTCATTGTTACCAACGCCCGTCATGTGTCTGCCTTTCAAGGAGCAAGGCAATCGCTCGAAAACGTTTTGGCAGGGTTAGAGAAGAAACTTTCCGGTGATTTGCTTGCCCCTGATTTGAGAAACGCTTTGAATTATTTGGGAGAAGTGACAGGCGAAGTCACCACCGATGATTTGCTTCACAATATCTTTTCTAAATTTTGCATCGGAAAGTAAAGCCGTTTTCTGATATTTGGTTTATGCTTTACTTTTCATTGCTAAATTCAGTTTTACTCTCCTTTTTATTTTCCTTTGGTTTGTTGTTATTATGCTTATCTTTGTTGCTAATTAGTATTTAAAAATTCATTAGCAACAAATAGCAACAAACCATGAGAGTACATTTAAGACAAAGAAAACAGACAAAGCAAGGGAGAATTTCTCTCTACCTTGAAATCTACAAAGGC